>CAIXSC010001027.1 GCA_903921945.1 uncultured Planctomycetaceae bacterium | reverse complement strand
GGGTGGTTGAGACTCGCTAAGGTGGGTGGTCGCATGGGGCGGGAACGCGGAGCGCCACCCGAGTTAGCGTGGCCCATGCACTCGCCAATGCACTCGCCAGGGTGGTCGACGCATGTGTCGACGCTCTGGTCTGGTCGGGGTGGCGGCGACTTTGAGAATCCTGGCAAGCTTTGGGGTTGCCGCAATTTCTCCGGTCGCCTGAACTCCGCACTGACCCGAAGTTCGCCAATTTCTCTGTTCTCCGAGCGTGATGGTGGACGAAGATTGCCAGCAACCTGCGCTGTTTTTCGCGGGCGGATCGTAGGAATTGTTCCTGTTGCGGCGCGCAAGCGTAGCAGGACTTCCGCAGGATTCGTGGGCGAGGCATGGCCGGCCGGGCATTTTTGCCTAGCGCGGTGCAAAATTGTGGAAACGCCTGTCGGTCGCAATTAGACTACGCGGGACGTTTACGGGGCCGTTAGGGAGAGTGCTCGGCCAGTGGCCTCTAGGGGCTCGTCAGCCTTGGGCCAACGGTCGCAAGCTGATTTGAGATTGTGAGTTGCGTCAGCGGTGAGCGGGGCGGGGCCGGACGTTTAGGATCGTAAAAGGGGTTGACGTCGTGAATTCGTGGTTCCAATTGCGTTCGCGTCGCGCTGCTGCTCCGAATCACTCGCCACGTCAGGCGGCAGACTCGACGGACGATTTGTCGCCGTCAGGTTCGGCGGCAGGAGCCCGCACTTCGGGAGTGCGTTCAGCGCGAAGTCGCGGTCCGCGGCGACGGACTCAGCGACTGTTCGAAAAGTTGGAAACCCGCGATCTCATGGCGGTTTCCCCGCCGCTCGACACCACCATCGAGGCGGTGAATTTCGACCAAAACGCCTTCAACAACGGTGGCAACCCGGGCGTGCCTCCGGATACCCACGGCACGGTTGGGCCGGGCCACGTTCTGAATGTGACGAACCAATCGATCGAGTGGTACACGAAGAGCGGCATTCAGCATGCCAGCACGAGCCTGACGAATTTCTTCCGGCCATTGCAACCAGCGGGTTCGCTTGGGCCTTTCGATCCGAAGGCGTTGTACGACCACTACTCGAATCGCTACGTCGTGCTGGCGTTGGAGTACCTCGACACGTCCTTCGGCGATTCCGTGAACTCCTCGCGGATGATGCTCGCGGTCTCGGACGATTCCGATCCCAACGGCACTTGGCACTATCAGTCGATCAATACCATTCTGAACATCAACGGTGCGCCGCAATGGCTTGACTACCCCGGATTCGCCCTGGATGAAGAGGCGATTTACGTGACGGGCAACATGTTCACGTTCGGGACTAGCACGGCGGCACAGGGCGGGTCGCGGCTGTGGATCGTCGACAAGGGCGTCGGCAAGGGAGGCTTGTACGAGGGCGGCCGGTCGGCTGCGAATGTTTACAATCCGGCTGGCACCGCGGCGGGAGTTACGGGCCCGGGGTTCACACTGCAACCGGCCTTCATGTACACGCCCGGTCCAAGTTTTGGCAACAACGGAACGCAAGTCGGCACGTGGCTCACCGCCTACAACGGGGCTTCGAGCGGCGGCAATGAAAGCGTGCTGGTGATCCGGGTGGACAACCCGCTCAGCACACCGGTCTTCACTTCGCAGACGGTTCAAGTTGGCGACATTGACGACACGGCGAACACCGGTTTTCCGACGACGACGGGTCCGCTGGCTCTGCCCGCAGCGCCTCAACCTGGTGGCACCGCGCGGATTGACATGAGCGACCGCCGGATGCTTCATGCCGTTTGGCGTAACAACTCGCTGTACGCGACGACGGCGGTCCTGCCGAACTCCGGTCCCGACCTGAATCAGGTCACCGCTCACTGGTTTCGATTCGATACGACCAATGCGTCTCAGGTAGCGGTCGCCGATCAGGGCGACGTTGGCGGCGAAGACATTGGCTCGAATGTTTGGACCTCGTATGGCTCGTTGGCGGTCGATCCGGCTGGCAACATGGCGATCGGATTCTCGGCGGTTGGGGCCGGCATGTTCGCGGGTTCTTACTACGCGGTTCGCTCGCCATCCGACCCGCCAGGCACTGTTCGCGGAGCCAGGGTGATTGCGGCGGGCCAGGACTACTTTAATCAGGGCGCTGTCAGCCGCTGGGGCGATTACACGGCCATCGCCTTGGATCCGTCGGACAACGCCAGCTTTTGGGCTTACAACCTCTATGCTTCACCGCGTAGCGCGACCAACACCGGCCGCTATGGAACGCGTTGGGGCGCCTTCCACTTGGCCGCCCTTCCGCCAACACCAACTCCGGGCACGCCGTCCGCATTCGTCACGGGGTTGAAGTTCAACGATCTCGATCGCGATGGCATTCGTGACGCCAACGAGTTTGGCGTCGGCGGTTTCACGATGTACGTCGACTTGAACGGCAACGACAAGATTGACATTGGCGAACCGGCGGCGAACACGGATGCGTTCGGCAACTACACGATCGAATCCAAGGTTTTCGGGACGTACGCGATCCGGGAAGTTTCATTGACCGGCTGGACGCAGACCTTCCCTGGGGCCAGCGCGGGTTTTGAGCACACCGTCACTCTGGTCAGCGGCCAAACCAACGCGGACATCAACTTTGGCAACAACGGCCAATTGTTCGATTTCGGCGATGCGCCCGCTCCTTATCCCACGACGCTTGGCCTGAATGGCGCTCGCGCGGGTGTTAAAGCCGGGTTCCATTTGGGTAGTCCGACGATCAACGTTCCTTCCGGGGCCACGCTCGGAGTGGATGTCGACGTCGAGGCTGATTCCCAACCGGACGCGAACGCTCAGGGCGACGACCTGAATGGCTCGGACGACGAAGACGGCGTGCTGTTCCCCGCCTCGGGCTTGGTGGCCGGCACGAACGCCACGCTGACAATCTCGGTTGCCAACGGAGGCGGTCCTTCCGGCGCGGTTCAAGGGTGGATCGATTTCAACGGGGACGGGATTTGGTCCAGTCCTGGCGAGCAGGTCATCAAGGACTTGGTGCTAACGCAAGGCACGCACAACATCACCGTTCAGGTTCCGACGAACGCCACCTCGCAGGTGACCTACGCCCGCTTCCGCTACGGCTACGAACGGGGCATCGGTCCGACCGGCGCAGCGCTGGTCGGCGAGGTTGAGGACTACGCGGTTCAAATCATCAGCGACCAACCGCTGGCGAACGACGACGCCCGTCAATTCACGCAAAACTCGACGAACAACGTCGTGGACGTGTTGACGAATGACTTTGCGAGTTCCCAGGGCGGTCTCCGCCTCCAGTCGGTCGGCGTGCCCGATCGCGGCGGCACCGCGGTGATTGACAATCGCGGGACCGCCACGCCGGCGGACGATGTGGTTCGCTACTCGCCGCTGATTGGGTTCATCGGGACGGAAACGTTCACGTACGTGATCACGGACAACTCGAACCGCACGGATACGGCGACCGTGACGATCACGGTGGCGAGTTTGTCGGCCAACCCGGTCGCGGTGGATGATTCGTTCACATTCCCGACCGCCTTGGCTGCCCAGCTGAATGTGCTGGCGAACGACACGGTGGGTGATCGCGGCCCGATCACCATCACATCGGTCACGCAGCCGCCGACTGGGCAAGGGCTTGTTTCGATCTTGGCTGGCGGCACCCTGCTGCAATATTCCCCGCCGTCGACCACGTTTGTGGGTGATGTCCAGTTCACCTACACGATACAGGACTCGCAAACGCCGACGCGTCGCACGAGCACCACGACGGTCACGCTCCATGTGGGCAACACGGCGGCGGACGACAAAGTAGCGATTATCCTTCGGCCGTTTGATTTGAACGGACGTGCCATTACCGTGGTGAATCCGGGCCAAGAGTTCGAATTGCGGGCCTTCGTCAAGGATTTGCGGACCGATGACACGGTTGGCGACCCGACGGACAACCTTGGCGTCTACTCCGCCTATTTCGATTTCCTGTATGAACCGGCTTTGGTGTCGGTGGCCGGCCCGGTGATGTTCAACACGACGCCGATGGGACCTTGGAACTCGGGCCAAACGGCGGGAACGAACACGATCGGGATCATTGACGAATCGGGCGCCTTTCAGGGCGGCAGTCCGTTGTTCACTTCCGATGAATTGGAACTGTACCGGGTGCGGATGCGGGCCAACGCGGTAGGGCAAGCGGACTTCGCCGCGGATCCGGCGGACATTCTGCCCCTGCACGACACGCTGACGTTCCAACCTCCCGCCACTGTGTCGTTGTCGCAGATTACCTACGGCACGGCGAGCCTCTTTATCGGTGACCCCGCGACGGTGCTCTTCAAGGCGGTGGACGACACGATCCCGGTCCCCGCGAATTCGGGCAACAACGTCGTGGGCCCACAGACTTTGACGGTGCTCCAAAACGATCTTCGCGGTTTGAACACGCCGGTCACGATCATCAGCGCCTCGATGCTCGATGCCGCTCCGACCGATTCGGTGGCGGTCAGTGGTGGCGGAACGACATTGACGTACTCGCCGCCGGCTGGAGGCATTAACGCGGTTCGTCAGTTGCGTTACACGATTCGCGACAGCGCTGGGAATACCAGCGATGCCGTGGTGACCCTGTTGCTTGGCAACCCGGCCACGCTCGCGGCGGATGATCTCGTAAGCCTGCGACTTGAGGCGACCAATCTCAGCGGGACACCCATCTCCACCGTTACGGTCGGCAGCGACTTCCAAATTCGCCTGTTCGCCTCCGATCTCCGTTCGAATGTGGCGCCTGAGACGAAGGGCGTGTTCGCGGCCTATCTTGATGTTGTGTACGACTACGCTCGCGCCACGGTGAGTTCGATCACTTACAACAGCACGTACAACAACGGCCGACGTGGCGACACTCAGTTCCCAGGCCTCATCGACGAGCTTGGCTCGTTCCAGACCGGGACCTCCGCTTTGGGAGACGGCGAGCAACTGGTGTTGACGGTGACGATGCGGGCGACCACGGCGGGCAACTTCACGTTCCGAGGCGACCCGCGTGACAATGTTCCGCTGAATGAAGTCACGCTCTTCTCACCGCCGACGAACGTGGCCGTTGGTCAAATCCGGCTCAATAGTGGCTCTCTCGTCGTCACAGCGTCGGGCAGCGGTGGCGAAGCCGAGTTCACGAATCCCAGCAACGCGTTCGACGTCAATGGCGACGGTTTTGTGACGCCGATCGACGTGCTGCTGGTGATCAACGACGTCAATGCCTATGGAGCCCGCGCGCTCAGCGGAGGAGGCTCCGGTGAAGGACCAGCGACCCGCTACTACCTGGATGTGAACGCGGACCGTTTTGTGTCGCCGATCGACGCGTTGCTGGTGATCAGCCACCTTAACTCGGTATCGGGGGCTGGTGAAGGCGAGTCGCCCAGCGGGGCCGCGGCAACGTTGGCCGACGACACGCTCGCGGCGATTTCCGGCGACATCGCCGCGATCGCGGTCGGATCGGAGGACCCAACCTCGATTCAAAACCAAAGCAGTGACGCAGTGGGACAGACCACTGGCAGCGTGTCATCGCCTGCCGCCGTCGCCTTGGCTGCGAAGCAGTTCGACACGGTGCTATCCGAAGAACGTCGTCGCGATGAGCAACGCGAAGCGATCGACGCGTTGATCGACGGTCTGGCAAGCGATGTCGCCGACCACTGGGAATCGTAGTCCCGCAAGTCGTTCGAGAACTCCGCCAGCAACGCCGCGGGCGGAGCGAATCGTCTCGTTTACTGCCGAGCCGTAGTCGACGGCCGGGCCTCCAAACCGTAATCGCGACGCGGTGGCGAATACTGCGTCGAGGGGCGACGGACAAGATGTCCGTCGTACAAAGAGAACGCCGCGAACGACCGGCCGGCCGACTCCGGCCGACATCCGTTCTCCCCATGTACGACGGACATCTTGTCCGTCGTCCGGCCCGGAGCACGCGATCGAGCTGACAATCGCATTCGCCACTCCGAGCATTGACCACCGCACTCAGTTCGAGCAACCACGAAGGACACGAAGAGCACGAAGACTGAAAGATGACATCCATCGCTTCATTTTCTGATACCTTCGTGCTCTTCGTGTGCTTCGTGGTACACAGATTGCCACGACCTTCGTCCGCCCGGTGACCTTGGTGGTTGAGCGTAGCTCGACCCAAGGCGACGCGTTCGAAGTGCTCGCGACGGACAAGATGTCCGTCGTACAAGGGGAGAATCACCACGAGCGACGCCCAATCGGCAACGTCTGCACCCGATTTCCTCGTTTACCGCCGAGCCGTAGGCGACGGCCGGGCCTCCTCCAAACCGCAATCGCTAGACGATGTCGAATTCCGCCTCCAGCAGCGACGGACAAGATGTCCGTCGTACAAGAGGGAGTTTCACCACGATCGAAACCCAATC
>CAIXSC010001026.1 GCA_903921945.1 uncultured Planctomycetaceae bacterium | reverse complement strand
CTGCTGGGACGTGGCCGGTTGGCTAACGTGGGCGGAGCGTCGCGGGTGGCGGAAAGTGGGTCTTGTCGGCCACAGTCTCGGGGCGATCAAGGCTGTTTTTTCGCAGTCGCGTGAAGCATCGGCCGGGCCGAGCGGCTTGGTTTCGCATCTGGCGGCGTTGTCGCCTCCACGATTGTGCTACCGGTTGTTTCAAAATGATCCGGCCGGCGCGGCTTTTTTCGACGCCATCACGACGGCGCGAAAACATCTGGCGGCGGGAGAGCCGGATGCGTTGATTCGCGTCCAGTACCCGTATCCACTGCTCATCTCGGCGGCGAGTTACGTCGACAAATACGGGCCGGGCGAGCAATACGACATCGTGCCGCTGGCGCCGCGTCTGCCCTGCCCTGTCCTGTTCACGTATGGCCAGAGCGAACTGGAAACGGGCGGTGTGGCGTTCGCGGGCGTGCCCGAGGCGTTGAGGGAGTCCGCCCGTCCTGGCCAACCACTGACGGTGGCGGTCATCCCCGGAGCGGACCACAACTACACGCGTTGTGCCGCGCCGCTGGCCGAAGTGCTGCAAGGTTGGTTCGCGCGGACAACCCCCGGTTCGTAACGGCGCCGGACGTGCCTGCCCGGCGGGTCCGCTAAGTAGGCTCTTGACGCAGGCTCGGCTGAAGGGCTCGCCAACTTTGCTCGACCGGTGCATTTGGGGCAGCGATCGGGGACGTGACGTCGCACTTATCGCGTCGCGCAGGCATCAGCGGTTGTTTTTCCATGGGTGGTTCGGTATCGTCTTGGCAGATTTGCCCACCCTGATCCGCGTTGACCAACCAGCGGACCCTTTCCGAAACCGTTCCGGCCTCCTACACCTTGGGGTGTTTGACGTACGGACATTTCCAGCTTGTAGCGAGGTTCTGGCATGAGTGCTACCATCGATTCGCCTAGCGATATCGCGTCATTAAGCAAGGCGGCCCGCGAAAAACTTGACGCCCACACGTACGAGATGGTGCAGTGGCACTTTCACGATTCCACGGGGTCGCCCTTCTGGTTGCAGAAAAAACGCGAATACTCGTTCGATCCGCTGAAAGAAGTGAAGTGCTTCGACGACCTGAAGAAATTCCCGCTGTTCGAGGACGATTGGCTTCGGGGCGGTCCTGTGCGTCGCTGGATGCCGCAGGGATTGGCCGATAAGCCGGCTTACATTTTCGAAACGGGCGGAACGACGGGCATTCCCAAGAGCCGCTTGGTGTTCGAGGACCACTGGATCGACTACGAGGTCTTCAGCCACACGCTGCCTGAAAAGTATTTCCCGATGGGCAGCAATTGGTTGATGCTGGGCCCGTCCGGTCCGCGTCGCCTGCGTTTGGCGGTCGAGCACCTCTGCCAGTACCGCGGCGGCATCTGCTTCTGCGTCGACCTGGATCCGCGTTGGGTCGTGAAGCTGATTAAGAAGGGGTGGATGGAGCACCTGGAGGCGTACAAGACGCACTGCATCGATCAGGCACTCACCATTCTGTCGGCGAACCACGACGTGAAGTGCATGTTCACGACGCCGAAGCTGCTCGAAGCCCTCTGCTCTGCCTTGGAAAAGCAAGGCAAGTCGTTCAAGGACACGGGCATCACGGGCATCTTCTCGGGCGGCACGGAGTTCACTCCGCAGTTCACTCGCTTCTGCGTCGAAGAGTACTTCGGTGGACCGCCGGAGGAAAGCGGCATCTTCATGACGCCGACCTACGGCAACACCCTGATGGGTTTGGCGTGCAGCAAACCGGTTTCGGCCGCCGACGGTTACAAGATTAGCTACTACGCTCCGCAGCCGCGGGCCGTGGTCGAGGTCGTGGACTTCGACGATCACACCCGCATCGTGAATTACGGCGAGAGCGGCCGAGTGAAGCTTTACACGTTGACCCGCGAACTGTTCATCCCCGGCTTCCTGGAGCGGGATGAGGGCGAGCGCGAGCAACCGTTCGACACCTATCCGTGGGACGGCGTGAGCGGCGTGAAACCGTTCCGAGGCATTGCCGCCCAGACTACGGTCGGCGTTTACTAAACGCCCCGACGTCAACCGCGAGCGACCGCGGCGGATCCCGCCGCGGTCGTCCTGTTTTCGCCAACCACCAAGGAGATACTCGTGCTCAATATTCCCGTTATCCGCTGGGGCAAGCCGTACGACTCGCTCGATAAGGACACCATCAAGCATTTCGTCACCGGCGAGCCGATCGCCCAGGTGAGCCAATCGAATCGCGGTCTGATCGAACGCGACATGCGATTCGCTCACAAGGCGCGTGAAATCCTGCGTCAGTTCACCATCGACGACATCATTGGCCGAATCAAAAAGGCGGCCGACCTGTACGAATCGGCAACGCTGCCGATCGGCGATGGCCAACAGACGCCGGAAGACTTCGCGAAGCAGCAATCGTCCAGCACGGGCCTACCCGAGCACATGTGCCGGATGAACATGCCGAAGAACTCGTTCGTGTTAAGAAACATGGACAAGATCCTCGAGTCACTGACCCGCGGTTTGCCGTTGGACATTCTTACTCGCGGTTACGGGTCGGAGAGCCGCGGTGTGACGGTCAGCTATCAGGCCCAGGCACCCGTGCTGAGCGCCGTCTTGCCGTCGAACTCGCCGGGTGTGCATACCCTGTGGCTGCCCGCTATCCCGCTGCAGCTCGGGCTGGTGCTCAAGCCGGGCCCGCAAGAGCCATGGACGCCACTACGCGTCTTCTCCGCCTTCACGGCGGCTGGCCTGCCGGCTGAAGTTTGGGGCATTTACCCGGGTGGTCCCGACGCGGGCGCCGCCGTGCTTGGATCGGCTTCTCGAGCCATGATCTTCGGCGGCACGGCCACCGTCGAGCAGTACAAGGGCAATCCTCGTGTACAAGCGCACGGTCCTGGCTTCTCCAAGATCTTGATCGGCGACGACATGGTCGACGAGTGGGAGAAACACATCGACTTGATGGCGGAAAGCATCTTCATCAATAGCGGTCGCGGATGCATCAACTGCTCGGGCATCTGGGCGTCGCGTCACACGAAAGAGATCGCGGCGGCGCTCGCCAAGCGGCTCGGTCCGGTGGAAGTCAAGCCGCCCGACGATCCGACCGCCGGTTTGGCGGCGTTCACCGTCCATGGTCAAGCCAAGGCGGTGTGGGGATTGATCGAAACCGAACTCAAGGAAGCCGGCGTGACCGACATGACGGGCGAGTTTGGCCCGCGACTTGTCGAACTGGAACGCTGCGCGTATTTGCGCCCGGTCATCGCCCATTGCGAGGCGCCGGAAAACGCGATCGCGAAGAAAGAGTACATGTTCCCGTTCAGCACGGTCGTGAAATGCCCGCAGGCCGACATGCTGGCGAAAATCGGTCCGACGCTCGTCGGCACGATCATCTCGAAGGATGAACAGTTCATCCGCCACTGCGTCGACGCGACGCATATCGACCGGTTGAATGTCGGCCCGATTCCGACCACTCGGCTCAATTGGCTCCAACCGCACGAAGGCAACATCATCGACTTCCTTTACCGGAATCGCGCGTTGCAAACGGCGTAGGCTCCAATTTCCTCTAGCCGAGGCACCGGATCTTATGATCCCGTTCGATTACCAGCCCATCACCCGGATGGTGTTTGGCCCTGGGAAGATCGCTTCGCTTGGTTCGCTGGCCACTGAACTGGGTGGCCGGCGAGCGATGGTTGTAAGCGACGCCGGGGTGATTGCCGCGGGCCATGCCGCCCGCGGCCTTGAGTCGCTGACAGCGGCGGGACTTGAAACGGTCCTGTATCAAGGGGTTCACGAAAACCCTTCGACCGAAGACGTGGAAAGGGGAACCGCGTTCGCTCGGGAGTTCGCGCCGGACATTCTGGTTGGCCTGGGTGGCGGCAGTTCCATGGACTGCGCCAAGGGTGTCAACTTTCTACTCACCAACGGCGGCCGTATGCAGGATTATTGGGGCGTGGGCAAAGCGAAATTGCCGATGCTTCCGATGATCGCGGTTCCCACCACTTCCGGAACCGGCAGCGAATCACAATCGTTCGCGCTGATCTCCGACGCCCAAACGCATGCCAAAATGGCCTGCGGTGACAAGAAGGCCGCGTTCAAGGTGGCGATCCTCGATCCGGTACTGACGCTCACTCAACCGCCGCGAGTGACCGCGTTAACCGGGATCGACGCCATTTCGCATGCACTCGAGTCGCACGTCACGACCAAACGCAACGCCGCCTCGCAAGCATTCAGCCGCGAAGCGTGGCGGTTGCTGGCTCGCGGATTCACGCAGGTTCTGCGGCAACCCGGCGATCTCGAAGCGCGGGGCGACATGCAGCTCGGCGCCTGCCTCGCCGGCTTGGCGATCGAAAACTCCATGCTCGGCGCCACACACGCTCTGGCCAATCCGCTCACCGCCGAGTACGGCATCGCTCACGGCCAGGCGATCGGACTGATGCTGCCTCATGTGCTTCGGTTCAATGGTCTTGTCATGAGCGACCAGTACGCTCAGCTGTTGGAGGCCGTGGTCGGCATTCCCGGATTGCCGCCGCCTTCGAGCGGGGTCGCTGGATTGGCGGATTTCGTCGGCGGGTTGGTCAACGCGGCGAACCTGCCGACCCGTTTAAGGGATTGTCACGTCGCCCAGGAACGATTGCCTAAGCTTGCGGAATTCGCAGCGAAACAATGGACGGGCACCTTCAATCCTCGGCCCGTCGGTCCAACAGAGCTATTGGCGTTATACGAACAGGCCTTTTAGCAGGTCCCCCGTGGGAGGTTCCCGTGAGACTCCAACAATTTACCAACGCCAATTCCGCGGATGAGCGGTTTGTCACGAAAACCTTTCATCATGACCGACATGCATGGCGCTGCCAGGAGGCCCCTCTCGAACGCACCTCGATCAGGGGTACCTGGTTAAAGGCACGGTTCATTGCGGGCGGCTCGGTCGCGGCCGTCAGTTTGCTGGTCGTTTGCTTGTGGGCGGCGAGCGGCTCGTGGCTGGGTGGCGCAAGCCAGCGAGCGATCGCTGCCGAGCCTGTGAAGGCAGCGGAATCGGCGAAAGACGACGATTGGCCGCTGTTCCGCGGCGACGCGCTCGCCAGCGGCGTGTCGAAGAGTGTCCTGCCGGCGAAGTTGGAATTGCTATGGAAGGTGCCAATTCAGGGAACGGCGTTCGAGTCAACGCCGGCCATCGTCGACGGAGTGGTGTACATCGGCGATATGGATGGCCGTTTGTACGCGTTTGATTTGGGCACCGGCGAGAAGAAATGGGAGTCGAAGTTCGAGGACGGCTTCTTGGCGGGAATCGCGGCTAAGGATGGAGCGATTTATCTGGGAGACATCGCGGGAAAGTTTTACTGTGTCGATGCCGCCACAGGAAAGACTCGCTGGGGGTTCACCACCCAGGCCGAAATCGATTCGAGCGCGAATTTCTACAAGGACCGGGTGATCGTCGGTTCGCAAGACGCGACGCTGTACTGCCTATCCCGGAGCGACGGCAAACTTGTCTGGAAGTTTTCGATCGCGGACCAAATCCGCTGTTCGCCCACCATCGTGGAGAACCGCGCATTTGTGGCCGGCTGTGACAGCAAACTGCATGTCGTGGACCTGGACGAAGGCAAGGAACTGGCGTCCGTGGAAATCGAGGCTCCGACCGGAGTCACGCCCGCGGTTCGCGGCGAGAGAGTGTACTTTGGCACCGAGGCGGGAACTTTTTTCGCCGTGAATTGGCGGAATGCCACCGTTGCCTGGACATTTCAACCGGACCGCGGCAATCAACCGTTTCGCAGTTCGCCAGCCGTTACGGCCGAAGCCGTGGTGTTCGGCGGACGCAACAAGCGGTTACACGCGCTCGATCCCCAAACCGGCAAACCGCTCTGGGAGTACACCACTCGCAACCGGATCGATGGCTCGCCGGTGGTGGTGGGAGATCGGGTATTTGTGGGCGCCGCGGATGGCCGCCTGTACGCTTTGGATCTGAAGACCGGCAAACTAGACTGGCAATACGAGGCGGGTGGCGGTTTCAATGGCTCGCCAGGCGTGTCCCGCGGGCGTCTGGTGATCGCCAACGACAACGGCACCGTGTACTGCTTCGGGGAAAAAAAGCCGTAGCTGGTCGCGAGTCCGCCGGAGACGGATCGGATTGGTCGTGGGCGGCGTGAAGGTGGCGTGAACAGCGCGAAGCGGAAAGACAGGGCGAAGAAATCATGTCGACGACGACGCTGGATGTGAAGACCGAGGTCGGCAGCTATTTCATTTCGAACTATCCGCCGTTCTCGCAGTGGAAAACGGATTACGTGGACGAGGTTCGGCAGGCGATGGCCTCGCCGCCCCGCGACGTGCCGCTGGGGCTTTACCTGCACATTCCGTTTTGCCGGAAACGATGCAAATTCTGCTATTTCAAAGTTTTTACCGACAATACGGCGGGCGAAATCGAGACGTACGTGTCGGCGCTCGCCCGCGAAATCGAACTCGTCAGCCAGCAACCGGCGATGGGGGGACGTCCATTCCGCTTCGTCTACTTCGGTGGCGGCACTCCGTCCTTTTTGAGCGTCCGCCAACTGACGTCGCTCGTGGATCGTTTGCGGGCGAACATCCGCTGGGACAAGGCTGAAGAGGTGACCTTCGAGTGCGAACCGGGAACGCTTTCCGAACCCAAGGTCAAGGCGCTCCGGGAACTCGGCGTGACGCGGCTGAGCCTGGGTGTCGAAAATTTCAGCGACCGCTTCCTGGAGGAAAACGGGCGCGCCCATTTGGCGCCGGAGATTTATCGCGCCTGGGACTGGATCAAAGCGGCCGCGTTTCCCAACGTGAATATCGACCTGATCGCCGGTATGGTGGGCGAGACGTGGGACAATTGGCGGGACAATGTCCGCCGCACGCTCGAACTGGCCCCGGATAGTGTCACGATCTATCAACTTGAGTTGCCGTTCAACACGGTCTTTTCGAAGGACATCCTCGGGAATCAAGTCGAGGTGCCGGTGGCGGACTGGCCGACCAAACGGGCGTGGGTCGATTTCGCGTTTCGCGAAATGGCGGCGGCCGGTTACCACGTTTCGAGCGCGTACACGATGGTGCGCGATCCAAACAAGGTGAACTTTAGCTACCGCGACAACCTGTGGCGCGGCTCCGACTTGCTCGCGACAGGTATCGCCAGCTTCGGCCACATTTCCGGTGTCCACTACCAGAATCTGCCCGAGTGGAAAGACTATATCGGCTCGCTGTTGGAACGCAGCGAGTTGCCATTGGGCCGAGCCCTTCGACCGACATCGCATCAGTTGCTCATTCGCGAGCTGATCTTGCAGTTGAAACGCGGCTACCTGGACGCTGGCTATTTCCGAGCGAAGTTTGGGGTCGACATTTTAGAGGAATGGGCGGAAGTTTGGCGTTCGTATGTCGCGCAAGGCTACGCCACGCTGCTCCCGGACCGGGTCGAGTTGACTCGGGAAGGGTTGCTGCGAGTGGACGCGTTGCTGCCGCCATTCTTTGAGCCGCAACATCGCGGAGTGCGCTACACATGAGCGAGCCGTTGGTGTTTTGGATGGGCAAGTTCGAAGCCGAACTGCCGGTCGATCGCCTTTACGCCAAGAATCACATGTGGGCGATGGCGATCGAGGGTGGCTGGCGTTTTGGTTTCACGTCGTACGCCGTGCGGCTGTTGCAGGACGTGTATTTCCTCGATTGGATTGTCGACGAGGGGACCGTGCTCTCTTCGCGGCAGGAGATGGGGCAGATCGAAAGCAAAAAGGCGGAAAGCGCGCTCTACGCGCCGCTCGCCGGTACCCTGCTCCGCTTCAACCCCGCGTTGCTCGGCGACCCTTCGGCGATCAACGTCGACAAACATGGCGCTGGTTGGCTCTTTGAAATGGCGGGCGACGGCAGCGTCCTGCTCACGCCCGAGCAATACCACGCCCATCTTGGTTCGGTCTGGGAAGTCACCCAGCGAACGATCAAGGGCCAACTGAACGATTGAGCCGAACTCTTTGGGGTCGCGAAATCAGGGCCCATCCGGAGTTAACGTGGATCTTGGCTGCAAGTCGAAGCCTCCGCAGTCAAAGACGATGTCTCTTCCGAAGGTGTGTCGCAAACTGCGGACCGTTCTTGGAGCCCAGGGTAACCGACCGGTAGCGTCTGCGAGTTACTTCGCACCCCATGGCGCTCAACGATCTACTCAGCGGCGAGTGTCCTTCGATTGCGCCCCGCTTTGTCTTTCGTGCCCATGTGTTCACGAACGACGAGTGTGATATCGGCGTCTCGAAGGTGGCCGAGATGTTTCAAGTTCCGGTGGATAGGGCGAAGGAAATCACCAGGGACTGGCTGAGGCCCGAAGATGAGTTGGTGGAAGACGGCGATCTATGACACTTGGTCGCCCATAACGCTCGACAAGCTCCTTCAGGAAAGGCGCTCCCTCTCACACTTCTTCCCGAAGGAGGTTCTGGCGTTAGAGGGCCTGCCGAAATCGTTCATCCGGTTCGGGCCAAACTCAAATCGTATCTGCTGGGCGGCTGGCTGGGAGCGGCTGTATGGGAGCGGCTGTCTGGGAAGCCGAAGAACTCACCGAACTGACGGTGCGGGATCGCTACCTCGTTGGCCTGTTGGCCCCCACGCCGTTCCGAGGGTGCCGCTGCCAAGTCCGCTGCCAAGTCAGCTGTCAAGTCCGCTGCCAAGTCCGCTGTCGATGCAGTTAGAGAAGACGTCTTTTTCCTTCGTCGGGGCATTCCGTCT
>CAIXSC010001025.1 GCA_903921945.1 uncultured Planctomycetaceae bacterium | reverse complement strand
CGCCTGGCCGACGGCGTTGTAGTCGATGTGCCGGCCATGCTTCAGCCCCAGGGCGCCGCCGCCAGCGAGCAGGATCGGAAGGTTCGCATTGCCGTGGCTGTGACCGAAGGCCATGCCGCTGCCGTAGAGGCACATGGTCGAATCGAGCAACGGTCCGTCGGCGTCGACCGTTTGGGTCAGCCGATCGAGGAAGTACGCGAACTGCTGGATGTTGAATGTATCGCTTGCCGTCAGGTCGGCCATCAACTTGGGATTGCCGTTGTGGTGGGACAGCGAGTGCCGGTCTTGGCGGATACCGATTTCGGGAACGGCTGGTCCCGTGCCTTCGTTCCCCGTGCTAAACGTGGCCACTCGGGTCATATCGGTTTGGAAGGCGAGCACGATGATGTCGTACATGGTGCGCAGGTATTCGCCGAGTCGTTCGAGCGCGACATCGCGATTCAACCGCGACTCGGTGCCGGCATCGATTTTCGGACGCGGCGTGTCGAGCCATTTATCGGCGCGTGCGGTGCGGATTTCCACTTCGCGCACGGCGGTCAGATACTGTTCCAGTCGACCGCGGTCGGTCTGGCCCAATTGGCCGCCGAGCGAATTCGCTTCCTCCAGGACGGTGTCGAGGATGCTGCCGCGGCGTTGCAATCCCCGGCGTTGTTTGGCGATTCCTCCTTGCGGCTCGGCGAACATGTCGCGGAACACCACGCCCGGATTGCCCTGGGCGGGCAGGCCGACACCGTCGGCGTTATACGAGAGCGAATGACCCTGGTTGCTCATTTCCATCGACGAATATCGCGTGAGCGGCGCGGTGATTTGGGCCATCAATTGATCGACGGAGATCGTGTTTCGTTCCGACTGGCCGATCCTGGCGCCGGTGAGCCAAATCGAGCTGCAGCCGTGATGATGTCCGAGTCCATGGGGATGGTGGAGGCCGCTGATCGGTGTGAGGTTGCCGCGGTGTTTTTCCAGCGGCAGCAACGACTTCGACAACGGGTATTCGGCCCCGGGCTTGGTGACTTGAAAGTCGAGCGTGTTCACGCCGTTGGGCAGGTAGATGAAGACGCTGCGTTTCGCGCGGTTCTTCGCCTCGCCCGCCCGCTCGGCCGCGGCGAGCGGCCGCATGCAATCGAGCAGCGGCAGGGCGAGGGAAACGCCGAAGCCCCGCAGCACGTGGCGGCGGTTAAGCAGCCAACGTTGGGAAAGAAAGTGTCCCATGGAATCAGTCTCCGGTGGCGCTTGTGGGCCTAGTGGCGCTTGTGGGCCTAGTGGCGCTTGTGGGCCCGGTCGCGCTTGTGGGCCCGGTCGCGACATTGGTTGCCCGGGTTAGGGTGGGGAAGGGGACGGCGATGCGTAGATCGCTTTCCCCCATGTGGCCGCTCGTTCAAAGTTCCATCCATGTTCGTCTGGATCGGTCACGTCAATCAACTGACCCTGCCACTTTTTTCCCGCGGCGTCGCTCCAGTGCGTGAGAAACATAAAGCCGAGCTCGTCGCCGGCCCGAGGTGGATCATCGTCGGCGTTGAGCAGCTTCCAGGGAATCGCGTACTCGAGCGTGTAGCCGCGACCGTCGGTGTCGGCGCGGAAGGCGCCCCGGTAGCCGTCGGGATTGACCTTTAACCCGTGCATGTCCATGCCGTACCGCAAATGGAGGCAAGGCAACTGGCTGGGGGCATAGTACCACATGACGACGAACGCCAGCTTGTCGCTGAGGTCCTGCGGGCCGGCGGGGCGGCCGAGTCGCGCGACCACGTTCTCCGCCCGCAGCGGCCAGCCGGCCTGCCGATCCGTGGAAATCCGCAACGACACCGCGCCGCCCATGCCGTGGCGATTCACATTTTCCAGCGGCGAAATCATGCCGCGGAGCGGGTGCGGATCGCCCACATGCGCCCCAACGTAGAGATGCTCGCGGTCGTGCATGACCGCTCCCTCCAAGAAATAGTGTTCCGAGTATGGCGGTTCGCAGGCGGCGCGGATGCGGTGCGACAAGTCCCAATCGGAAAGGTCGCCGTCGATCGTGACACCGGGTGGAGCGGCGGGGACCGTGATCGATCGATAGCGGCTTCGATTGTACGGCAGCGAGCCGCGTCCCTCGGGAGCGTCCGGGCCGGGAAGCAGTTGGACGAAACGCTCGGGCCAGAACGGCACCTCTTCCATTCCGTCTCCGAACCGCAACGCCCTGCCTTCGCCGATCGGCTGCTCAGGCTGCCACCGCGACTCGACTTTCGCGCTCGCGGAAAGCTCGCCCTCGTAGACCTGGACGAGCGAGCAACCGGTCGGCTGCACTTCGACGCCGTATTCCGTGCCGGCGTCCGCCAGTCGCGAGGTGGGGGTGTCCACGCGGAAACTGCCCTCGTCGGGGCCTTCCGGCACTGTCACTCGCACCCGGCCCGTGTTCAACGACACGTGGCTGGCGTCGTAAACGTCCATCCGTGCTGGCCCGACCAACACGGCCTTCGCCCCGGATCGAAACTTCACTTCGACGGTTCCCTCACGCAAATCGTAGGTGCCGGGCACCAGCGAGTCGTCCGCCGGACCCGCACCGGGCCCCCACTGCGCGCCCAGATCCCGCGTGACAACCGCCACCGTTGCCGCCGTCAAGCGAGCCGCTGCGTTCGAGGCGGCATTCGAGGCCGCGTTCAAGGCGCGGTCGAACGGGATTTTCCCGCCGACCCTCTCCGCCTTATCTCCGGCGACCTTCCCCGCTGCTTTCCAGACCGGCTGGCTGGAGGCCCCCATGGCGGTCTCGCCCGTCACGTCGGGGACGATGTGGGAGGCTGAATCAGCGGCCGGATTCCCGTCGGCGGGAGGCGGAAGATTCGCGGCGGTGGGCGGCAGCGCCGAGGCCGTGTCGTCCTGGACGAAATCGCGGGAACTTGTGCCGGCGGCGGGCGACGCTGACGGTGGCGT
>CAIXSC010001024.1 GCA_903921945.1 uncultured Planctomycetaceae bacterium | reverse complement strand
GTCCGTCGCGATCCTGTCGTGAGCCCGTCGCGAGCCTGCTCACCACCTCGCGAGTCTACCGACCACGTCGCGAATTTCTCTTACGCATCGTCGTCAGCGTACATCTCCGGAGAGGTGGGGAATGCCCCCCTGCTCGAACTCGCATTAGGCTTCGGCGCCGTTGAATAGCGGCGCGATGATGTCGCCGCGATTCAGGAGCAGTTCTCGGCCGAGCCGGTCGCGGACGACCGTTCCGGACGGAATGCCCAACAGGTGATAGACGGTCGCGCCGATGTCCTCGGGCGTGAACGCGCGGGTCGCCGGATATGCGCCTTGTTCATCCGAGCGGCCGATGACTTGGCCGGGGCGAACGCCGCCGCCCGCGAACAAACCAAAAAAGCACGGACCCCAGTGATCGCGGCCCCGCTCTTTGTTGATCTTGGGCGTGCGGCCGAATTCCCCCAGCATCATGACGAATGTGTCGTCCAGCAACCCGCGCGATTCGAGATCATCAAGCAGCGCCGCCACGCCCTGGTCGAGCGGCGGCAGCAACCGGTCTTTCAAGGTCGGAAAGATGTTGCCGTGGTTGTCCCAATTCTGCACGCGGCCGATGTTCGCCTGCACAATCGGAACACCCGCCTCGACCAGTCGCCGGGCGAGCAGCAGCGATTGACCGGTCGTGTGGCGGCCGTAAGCGTCCCGCGTCGCCGCCGATTCCCGATCCAGTTCGAAAGCCTGTGCCAGACCGCTCGATGTCAAAATCGACACGGCCAATTGTTGGTCGCGTTGCAACCGCTGGGTTTGGGCGAGCCGTCCGAGCTCGTCGCGCTGTTGGTTGATTTCCCGCAGCAATGTTTGCCGTTCGCCAATCCGATCGGCGGTCAGGCCGGCCGCGAGCGTCAACGCGTCGACGCGGAACTTCGGGTCGTTCGGGTCGCTGGTGATTTGCCACGGGTCGTACGTTGGCCCGAGCAGGCCCGCATGTTGACCGGGCCACGTCAGCGGGCCCTCGCGAAGGAAGGTCGGGAGATTGACGCCGCTGGGAATGCCATCGGTCCGCGGTCGCAGGTAGGCCAACGCGCCGGCGTAATTGGGCCAGTCGGTCCGGGAAGCGACTTTGTCGAAGAAACCGCCCGGCTGCCACTCCCCCGTCAACACGTAATGCGTCGACATCAAGTGGTTGTTGTCGCGATGCGAAAACGATCGCACAACAGCGTACTTGTCCGCGCGGGCCGCGAGCCGCGGGAGATGCTCGCAAATCGAGTAGCCGGGGATCTTGGTGGCGATTGGCTGGAAGTCGCCACGAATCCCATCCGGAGCGTGCGGCTTCATGTCGAACGTGTCGTGATGGCTCGCCGCGCCCGTTAAGAACACCAGAATGATCGACTTCGGCCGCCGCCCCTGGCCGTTCGTGCCGCCACCGGCCGCCGCGTTTTCAACGGAGTTGGCCGGCTTGTTCGTCGGCGCGCCGGACGCAGCACCCGCAAGGATGGCCGGTAATCCTAGCCCCAACAGGCTGGAGAAACCGGCTTGCACGGCGCCGCGGCGGCTGATGGTCGCCGCCGGGTGGCCAGGCGAAGCGGACGATGCCCGAGAGAGTGACGACTGCAGCGATGACGGCTTCAGCGGTGACGAATCCGGCAGTGCCGACTTCAGCGGTGACGAATCCGGCGAACCTGGCCAGGTAGGCGAGGAGGACATCGAGCGATCCTTTCGGTGGGCGGCGCCGTTCGCGGGTGCGAACATCCGGCTAGCTCTCGTAACCGTACCGCTCGAAATAGCCGCTCCAGCGGCGGCGGATTTCGGTCTTCAGTGGTTCATCGAGGGAGTGGACGTTGGTTTTGTAATCTTTTTGGGCGGCTGCGTAGGCGTCGATTCGCGGCGCTAATTGTTCGAAA
Source organism: uncultured Planctomycetaceae bacterium (assembly GCA_903921945.1). Classification (GTDB taxonomy): domain Bacteria; phylum Planctomycetota; class Planctomycetia; order Pirellulales; family Pirellulaceae; genus CAIXSC01. The sequence goes on along the minus strand of CAIXSC010001024.1, from coordinate 6,739 downwards.
TGTTCCAAGCCTAACTCGCGGTAAACTCGCTCGACGGTGGCCGTCGGCGATTTGACAAGGTCCTCGTAGCGGATCTCGCAGAGTTGTCCTGGGGCGAGCGACGCGCGTTGCGATTCAAAGCCGCGATACATCCGTTCGAAGGCGGCGAAGACGTATTCCTCGCGCTGCGGGCTCTGCCGCGGGACAGACAAGCCCTGCGCATCGTCAAGCGTGTACCACAGCTTGAGGGTCGAAGGGTAGATCGAGTACGGATGGCGCGTGATGTGAACGAAGCGGGCGCCGGGAAACAGTTTCGCCAGCATCTCGATACGTCCTGTGTGCGGCGGCGACTTCAGCAACACGCGTTTCCCCGCGTACACGGTCAAGCAGCGAACGAAGAACTCCAATTCCCGTTCGAACTTCGCGACATCGCGCGGGGCGGCGTCCCGCATGTCGAGGAATTCCATGTGCGCGGGCGGATCCTCGGGATACGCCATTCGCAAGTAAGGCGTGGGCGCGCCGAGCGTCAGCAAGGCGAACTCGTCTTCCTGGGGACGGTCCCACCCCGCCTCCATGTTGTCCATCGGCCGATTCTTCGGCAGCAAAAACGACGTACACCAGGGCAGGAACCAATCGCTCACCAGAAAATGGCTCGGTGTGCAGCACTGGTACGTCGTGGGCGAACAGAACTGGCTGTCGAGGAACATCAATTCGTGGAGCAATGTCGTGCCGCTGCGCCAGTGGCCAATGATGAACACGGGCGGCTGCGAAATCCGCGCGGCGGCGATTCGCCGTCCGAAGACGGCCCGTTGAACGAGTGCCAGCAGCGAGTTCATCGGGGTGATCAGGGTGATCATGATCGCCATCGGCAGCCGCAGTGGATGCGCCTTGAACCAGTGGCTGCCCCACAGCCGCATCCAGTCGCCAAACCGCATCCCATGCCAAAATCGAGGGCTCCAGAACGGATAAGGATGAACGGCTTTCGTCGCCGCCTTCTTGTCGGGGGCGGCTTTGGACGGGTTTGGCGAAACGTTCATCGAAATCCCACTCGCGGTCGGCGTTGTCAAACCGCCAATTCTACGCTCGACTGTCTTCCGGGAAAACTCGTTGCTGGTAAATGATTCGGTTTGCGGAGGCGCGCGATGAGTGCGATGTACGAGTACGCTGTGCGGCAGGTGGTGAGGGAACTCGGACCGCTCGCCGCCTACCAACAGTTGATCGCCGCGAACGACGCCCTGATCCGCTCGCCCGAATTGGACAACGGCCGCGAGATCACGGCCCGGCGCACCGCGATCCACACGGGGTTGGCGGCGGATTGGGCGGCGTCACAGCGCGAGCGATTCCGGTACGAGCGGCCGTTCGCGCTGGTTGCCTTGGGGGGAACAGGCCGGGCCGAAATGACACCCTGCTCGGATACCGACTTCGCGCTTCTGTTCGACGAAGCGATCGAAGGCAACTCGTTCTTGCAAGCGTTGCACGAACAGACGGTTCACGGCAACCGGTTCGAGAAAACCTACGGCTTTCGGATTTGGCCTCAGCCATACAACCTTGATCACATGCCGGCGTTGGAGGGGATGCAGCTCAACTCGTTCCTCGACATGCGGCCGGTTTACGATCCGCAGGATCTCGCGCGACATTTCCGCGATCGGATTCGCGCGACGTTCGATCCGTTCCAACATTTTCTCCATGTCAGCAGCTCGTGGGGCGGGGCCTGTTGCGTGCCGACGGCGGCGGGCTCGGAGCGGCTTGACCGGTTCGACATCAAGACGGCCGGTTTGCGGACGTTCCTGGCCGGCGTTTGGACGCTGGGCGGTCCGCAATTCCGCCACAGCCACGATGTCTATCGCGGACTGGAAGACACTCGCGACTTGGACGCCTACTTTTTCCTGCTCAGGATCCGCGCCTGGATCCATCTCCGCCGCGGCACCTACCGCCCCGGCAACGTCGATGGCACGCACGACGAAGACGTCCTGGGGTTCGAAGACTTCGAGTCTTTCGGCGAGTTGCTGGGACCGGGCGCCGACGCGCGGACACGGTTTGAATTCGCCAATCAAGTTCGCGCCCGCCTGCTGGCCGCTCGAAGGCGGGTCGAGCGATTTGCGCGGGGTGTGCTCGGTCGCGAGCTGCAGCAGGGACACAAAACCTATCCTGGAAGCACGATCATCCACGGTATCGGCGGCCTGCGCCACGACGCCGCGGAAACCTACGCCACGCCGCAGGATCGCAGTTCGGCCGCGATGTCGCTGCTGATCGCCGCCCAGCGGTACGGCGTCGGGATCGATCCGGCCGAGTTGGAAGGCGTGTATCGCAACGCGGGCGATTGGTTGCTGCGCGTGCCGGAACTCTCCGGGCTGTTCTACGAAACGCGGGGCAGCCTGGCCGATTCACTGGAGTTTCTCTCCCAGATCGACGGGGCGATGGAACGCCTCTTTCCCGGCTACAACAAGTTCGAATCGTCGCTCGACGAACGTGTGCTCGAGGAACGCGTGTCGCTCCGCGGCGCGTGGCTGCGCGAGAAGCTCCGCGCGTTCGAGCACTGCCTGCAACTGGGCTGGAAGAAGCGGAGCCAAGAGCGGCAGAAAAACTGGGATCCGCTCAAAGCGTCGCTCGCCGACATGGTGGTCGCCGAATCGTCGCTGCTCGACGCCAACCACTTGGCGGCCGTGAAGCTCGCGCTCGTCGTCAAACGATTGCCCAAGACGGCCGAAGACGAAGCGGTTCGGGCCGACGAGCGACTGGAACTGCACGAGCGGTTCGCGTCCGGGTTCTCGGATGTCGCCATCGACGAATACTTCGCGCCGTACGCCACGGAAGGCGGTTTTACCGAGTCCACGGTCCGCGTCGCCGAATTCCTGGTCGCCAACCGTAAAGCGCTCAAAGAGTACTCGAAACTCGGCCGCAACGACGAGGAGGTCGTCGGCAACTTTGTGCAGCTATGCGGCGACGTCGGCCAACTGCGGTCGCTCTTCGTGTTCACATGCGCCGATCGACTGATGGGGATGCCGATCGCCGAGCCCGTCAGCGGATCGGGCGGTGGCAACGGCAATGGAGGCAACGGCAATGGCGGCAGTGGCAGCGGTGACTCGGACGCCGCGACGGTCAGGAAAAGGCGGGCCTGGTGGCTGGCCGAAAACAACGCGGTCCGCTGGTTCAACACTCGCGAGCTGTACATCAAGGCGCTCGCGCATTTCGTGCCGAGCATCACGCTGGACGCGAACAAGACGTTGAACGCCGCCGGCTATGGCTCTCGGGAACGGGAAATACTCGGCGATTTCGGCCGCGACTATTTCAGCGGGTTGTACGTCCGCCACACCAACCAGTTCGCGTCGCATCTGCTGCGGTTGGTCGACGAACCGGAAGCAGGTCCCAAGGTGGAACTAGTCCGCGACCGCGATTGCATCTTGCTGGGTGTGGCCGCCCGCGACTTCCGGGGACTCGCCGCCTGTATCGCCGGCGCCTTGCACCGTCATCATGTGTCGCTGAGTCAAGCCCACCTGTTCTCGGCGAACAAATACGGCCTTGCACTCGACTTTTTCCATCTTGCGGCCGACCAGCCTTTACCTCGGGATTTAGCGAGCGTCGTGCGGGATGCCGTGCAACGGCATTCGCATATCAGCGAAATCGACGCGGCGAGCCTACCGACGCTGCAAGGCACCACTCGATTGCAAGCCGGCCCGGGAAACGGCTGCTGCCTGCGCCACGAGACCACGCACCCCACGTCCGGATTGTTGTACGCCATCACCTGCAAGGTCTATCACCAACTCGGCGGCAGTATCCATGGCCTCTCCGCCTACACCTCCAAAGGCAATTCGTATGTGACCGTGCATCTGACGTTGCCGGCGGACTTGCCGCTGCACGAGGCCCAGTTCTTGGTGCAACAGTATTTTTGATCCGGCCCACTGCCCACTGCCCACTGCCTACTGCCCACTGCCCACTGCCCTCGGGCATCGCAGTCGCCAAACCCGTAGAGGAGATTCCGTGGTACATGTCGGGAATCGCTGAATCGCTGAACCGCTGAATCGCCGGATCGCGCGTGCTTGTCTTCCTGGAATGACATCGACCCGCCCGCCTCGGAACGAATCCGAGCGTCGTTACTTGCCACCGAACCGAGTCGCTCGTTCCTGGCGGAGGCGAGCCGCTTCGACGGGGCGTTGTAGTTGGTCCAGTTGTTGGGCCGCCAGTTCGAGCGCGATGGCGGCGAGTGTCGTTTGGTCGGGGTGTTCGATGGGTACGCGGAGGAACGCGAGCGCCGCGCGTTCGGGTTGTTGGCACTGCTGCCACGCCAGTCCCAAGGTGAAATGAGGGCCGGCCCGCAACGGCGCCGGCAAACGCGGCGGCATCCGTTCCCAACCGGCCACATCGGATTCCTTGGCCTGCACGATCCGCGCCCGCCACAGTTGGGCCTCGGACAACAGGGCGATGCGTTTGTCGGCGTTTTGCGTCAGCGTTTGCAACGCGGCGATGGCACGGCCCGGTTCGCCGACAGTAATCAGCCAACTGGCCCCAAGCAGCACCGATCCGGGGTGGTCGGCGTCGGCGAGCCACTTCAGGGTGTGGTCGCGGAGTTTGCTGTCCTCGCGTTCCGTCGCAAGCTGAGCCGGGATCCACGCGAGCGGGATGGCGTTGAAATGCGGCGTTTCGTGATCGTATCGATACATCGAGAGGAACAGGTCGCCAGCGCGGATCGGCAGTTGTTGCTCGCGAAAGCAGACGATTGCCCGGGCCTTGATCACCTCTTTCACCCAACCCCGCGGCTCGGTTTGAGCAGCCGCAAGGTACGCGCTCAGCGCGTCATCGTAGCGGCGTTCGTCCCGCAGGCGGTCGGCGGCTGCGAGGCCGGCGGGCCACGTGGTGCGGTATTGGGCGACGCGAGCCCACGGCACCGCGTCTTCGCGGCCATCGGCCCGGCGGATGGTCAACTTCCCTTGGGCGATTCCGAGGATTTCCCCGCGAAACACGGGGCCCGGCTTGCCGTCGGGGCCGCGTGACAGCTCCACGAGATCCTCGGCGCTCGCGGCCTCCATTCCGGCCACCAAGAACAGGCCGAGCATCGACGAGGCAACGGCCATCGTCGCCCAACCAAGGCATAGGCGGCGCCGGGAGACGACGGGAACGCGGGGATGTTCGAGTTCGTAGGCGTGGGGCGGCATGGGAGTTAACCCGAGCGGACGTTGCATCCGATGTTCTTGGGTAACTACTATATCCCACAGTCGCGGAGGCTCGCGGAACCGCATGCCACTTCGCGATACGAGGGAATCCACGCCATGAGGAGCGCTGCGATGTCGACCACTCCACATTCACCCTGTGTTCATCCGGGCGTTTCGCGTCGAGCGGCGGTGACCGCGGGCGCTATCGGACTGCTCGGGCTCGGCATGAATCATCGCGAGGCATTGCGAGCCGAGACGGCGGCCCCGTCACGCCCCGCAACGGCTCGCTCGTGCATCTACATTTTCCTCTCGGGCGGGCTCGCCCAGCATGACAGCTTCGATCCGAAGCCTGACGCGCCCGATACGATTCGCGGCGAATTCCAGCCGATCGCGACGAAGACTCCGGGAGTACACGTTTGCGAGCACCTGCCGATGTTGGCGCAGCGGAGCGACATGTGGGCTGTGTGCCGGTCGCTCACCCACCCTTCGAACGATCATTCGGCCGGCCATCACATCATGTTGACCGGCCGCAGCGCGATTCCGCCAGGGTTCAACCCGAGCGCGCCGATGCGCAGCGACTGGCCGTCGATCGCGTCGGTGGCGAACGCGGCGACCCAAGGGCGGAACAATCTGCCGCCCGCCGTTGTTTTGCCCGAACGACTTGTGCATTCCTCCGGCCGCGTGATTCCCGGACAGTTCGCCGGCGAAATGGGGCCGGCGCGGAATCCGTGGTTCGTCGAAGCGTCCCCGTTCCACAACACATCCTACGGGGCGTATCCCGAGTTCCATTTCGATCATCAACAACGGGGAAAAGCGGATGCCCGGCGATTCGAGGCCCCCAATTTGTCGCTGCCCGAATGGTTGCCGGAAACGCGTTTTCACGGCCGGCTTGGGTTGCTCGCCGAATTGGACCAGCAACGCCGCGAGTGGGACCGGCATGCCTCCACCCAGAATTTCGATCGCTACCGTCAGGGCGTCATCTCGATGCTCACCGACAAGAAAGTCCACTGGGCGCTGGATGTGACGCGGGCGGAGGATCGCGGTCTGGAGCGGTACGGAAAGAACGCCTTCGGTTGGTCGCTGTTGATGGCGCGGCGGCTCGTGGAGATCGGCGTCAATCTGGTTCAAGTCAACCTGGGCAACAACGAAAGCTGGGATACGCACGGCAACGCGTTTCCCCATCTCAAGGACAAACTGCTGCCGCCGACGGATCGCGCGGTCTCCGCCTTGCTGGACGACTTGCGCGACAGCGGGTTGCTCGACAGCACCCTAGTGGTGATGGCGGGCGAGTTCGGCCGGACGCCGAAGATCTCGCTGTTGCCGCAGCATTACAAGAAGCCGGGACGCGACCACTGGGGCGCCGTGCAGTCGGTGTTCTTCGCCGGCGGCGGCGTCAAAGGAGGCTCCGTGATCGGCGCCTCGGATCGTAACGGGGCCTATCCGGCTTCGAGTCCGCAGCGGCCGGAGAATATGGCCGCCACGATTTACCAATCGCTGGGCATTCCGCCCACGGCCGCATGGCTCGACGCCACCCAGCGGCCGCATCACATCTATTACGGGGAGCCGATCGAAGGCTTGACCTAGCAGGAAGCGGGTCAGGCGTTGGCGCGTTG
>CAIXSC010001023.1 GCA_903921945.1 uncultured Planctomycetaceae bacterium | reverse complement strand
TCGGCGAGCATTGCCGGAAATGTGGATGCTGCGGAGGCGGGGCGCGCCGCCGGTTACGCCGCTACTCCCGCTGCTGTCCACGAACGCGAAAACCTGTTGGACGCGGTTCGGAAGGCGGGCGGGGAATTGTTCGAGGTGATCTGGGACGAGGAGACGCTTTCCGACGCCGACGGCATCGACCGCGCCGACGGCCGCAAGGATGTCCGATAGAATTAGGGGCCACGCGAACATGTCGTCCAACGTGGCTCGAACCAGCAGGTTTTCCCTGCGGTAGCCCCGGTTCACGACTTCAACGCCACGCCGAGCGGCTTATGGCCACGTCGTCCCAGCATCCACTGGAACAAAAAATCGACCGCTTGATTCGCCGTGTCCGCCGCGCGAACGCGGTTCGCGCGGCGGCGCTGGCTGGCGCCGTAGCGACGATTTCGCTAGGCGCCGCTGGCGCGATCGATCTGTTGGTGCGGTCGCCGGAACGCGAGAGTCAGGCGACCCTGGCGGTGGTGTTTGTCGGCATGCTGGCGGCGGGACTGCGTTGGCTGTGGAAGCCGATTCTGCAGGCGCGGTACGACCGAGTGCTGATCGCGCGGCGTGTCGAGCAGGCCTTCCCGGAACTGCGCGGCGTGCTCGCTTCGGCGGTCGAGTTCGCGGGCGCGGAGGACGACCGATTGGCCGGTTCCGCGCGGCTACGGGCGGCGGTGATCGAGCGAGCGACGCGGTTGACCGAGCCGCTCGATTTTTCCGTGGTCATCGATTTCCGGCCGGCGCGGGCCGCGATCCTGGCGCTGCTGGTCGCCACGGTTGGAGCCGGGTTGGCTGTCTGGTGCTTTCCAACAGCGGCTCAACTGAGCGTGCAGCGGATCTTGATGCCGTGGCGCGAACAGCCGTGGCCGCGCCGCCATCGCTTGGAACTTGAACAGCTGCCCGCCAAGATGGCGACCGGCCAGGATTTGGAGTTGACGGTCGTCGATACGAACGGCCGCGCGCCGCAGCAGGTGGAATTGCGGTGGCGTTTGCAGGGAGAACAGGTCGAGCAACGGCTGTTGGGCGAGGCGACGGCAGACCCTGCTCGCGTTCGATTCCGTTTGGAACGGCTGGCGCGACCGTTGGAAGTGCGGGCCGTCGGCGGCGACGACGACACGATGCGGTGGCAGCCGATCGACGTTGTCGAACCGCCGCGAGTCGAATCGCTGGAGATTCGCGTTGTTCCACCGGAGTACACGGGCGAGCCGCCGCAAGTCGCCAGCCAGCCAGTGCGTGGATGGAGCGGTTCGCGACTCGCTTTGCGCGGTGTCGCGTCGCGGCCCCTTCGAACGGCCATGTTGCGTCGGATTGAAACGCCCGATGTCGCGGCCATCGCCTCCGGGATGAACGAGCCGGCCAAGGCGCCGGGGCGGATGGTGGCCGAGCGGACCGCGGCCGCAACGTCGCGAATTCCGGTCATGCTCGATGCGTCCGGCCTCGCGCTGTCGCTGGCTGCCGATAGCCCAACCGCCTGGGAATTGCGCGACTCGGCGGTTTTCGCCCTGGAGGTGACCGATCGCGACGGAGTATCCACCGAGGCGGCTCGCTGGGTGTTGCAGGCCGTTCGCGACCAGCCGCCGGTGATCGCATGGCGCTCCCCTGCGGCCATCGCGTGCTGCACCGTAAGTGCTCGTGTACCGATTCGCGCCACGGTTGTCGACGACCTGCGAGTGGGCACGGTCGAGTTGCGATATCGGATTGCGGGAGAAGCCGAAACCCGAACCGTTGAGTTACTTGCCGAACTCGTGCGGCGCGAATCCGCGGGGTCCAATCGCGGCAAGATCGAGTTGTCCTGGGAATGGTCGCTCGAGAGCGCCGGCAGGCTTCAGCCAGGGCAAGTTATCGAGTTTTGGTTGGCCGCCCGCGACTCGTTGGGACAGCAAACCGAGTCCTCACCGCGGCGTCTCGAGGTTCTCACTCGGGAAGCGGTGGCGGAACGGCTGGCGCAGCGCGAAGCTCAACTGCTCGAGCGACTGCAGAGCGGCTTGCTCGCACAACGAGAAGCGCAGGCGGCGACTGCCGATTCGTCGAGCAAAACGGCGGGCTCGGAGGCGGGTAGCGGGCCTCCGAACGCGCCCGACGCCGAACAGCTCCAAGCCGCATTCCTCGCGCAAAGGCTGGTGCGACGGAAGCTGGAAGAGGGTGGAGGCATGGCGATCGGCGGCCTGGATGACTTGCCGGATGAATCGGCTGGCGTCCGAGAAGCGCTCGCGCGGTTCGCCACGGAAGCGGAATGGAGCGGGGGCGCGGATGAGTCGCTCGTCGCGCGCTTGCGGGCGATCGCCGACTCGCTCGCTTCCCTCTTGGCGGGGCCTTTGCCGACGGCCGAACGCGAGTTGCAACACGCGATTCGCCGCCGACAGGAACGTCAAGCCGATTGGAGCGAGCCGCTCGCCGCGACGCGCGCAGCCCAGGCGGTGGCGGTGGCCGCACTGGAGGCACTGGTCGAACGGCTCGCGCCATGGAACCAATTGCGACGGCATGTCGAAGAACTTGGCGAGTTGCGCGAGACGCTCGCCGGGGATCTGGCGGACATCGAACAGCGGTTGTCCGATCAGGCTTCGGATGGGACCACCGAGGACGCTAGCGAACGTGAACTGCCCGAACGACGCCGGTTGGCCGAACGACAATTCGAATCGAGCCGGCGGCTCGATCGCCTGTTGGAAAAGTTGGAGGGCGGTCTCGAACGCGGCCGGCCCGACGATGCTTGGCGAGCGGCGGTTGGAGCGGCAGTGCGAATGGCGCGCGACGTGTCGTTGCCCGGTGCTGTGTGGGAAACCGGAAACAGCGTCCAAGCAGGCCGGTTCGGCGCGGCAGCGGACAATCAACGTACGGCGGTCGAGACGGTGGACGCGATGCTCGAGCAACTGGCGGGAGGCCGTGACCGAGGCGAGTCGACCGCGGACGCGTCCCGTGGCATGGAGCCAGCCGAAGCGGCGGCTCGGCGGGAAGCGGCGGAAGCGTGGCGCAAGGCGATCGAACCGTGGCTCCCTCGCCAGTCAGCAATCGTCGACTCGCTGGAGACGCTCGTCGCCCGGGATGATGCCAGTCGGCGCTTAGCGGCGGAGCGGCTACAGCGTGAACTTGCCGAGGAAGCGCGGCGCGCCGCCGATTCGCTTCCCACCAATCCAGTCTATGGATTCGCTTTGAACGGCGCAATTCGCGAGATGACGCGGGCGGTCGATCAACTGCGTGCTATTCAACCAGAGCAAGCTCGCGGGGCGGCGCGCGACGCGCTGCGGCGGCTCGAACGGCTGGCCGCCGCCTTGGCAGATGAAGCCACGGAGCCCACGATGCTCGACGAGCCGATGACGGCCGATCAGCCACCCGAAACTGAAAATCGGCGGCCAGCGCGCGGCACGCTGGCCGAATTGCAGTTGCTGCGCGAGTGTCAAGCGGATCTGAAGAGCCGTACCGCGGCGCTCGCGGAGTCTCTGGGAATGTCCGACGTCCCTCTTTCCGAGTCCGCCCGCCGTGTGCTCGACGAGCTCGCGCGGGAACAGGCGAGTTTGGCCGAACTGCTGGAGAAACTGCTGCCATGATCAAGGCTCGGAGATTTTATCCACGGACGTCCGCCGTTATTGCCGGAATCTTCTTAGGAGCTTTGCTCGACGGAGTCGGATCCCTGCGGGCGCAAAACCTGGACGAGGAATTGCTGCGAGACCTGCCGGCAACTCGGCCCGTCCCGGCTTCTTCAGCGGCTCCGGCTTCCTCCGGGGCCAAGGCTTCGTCGGGGTCTAAGGCCACGTCGGGGGCTCAGGCTATGTCAGGGGCTCCGGCTTCTTCCGGGACTCCGGCTGTCCCGGCTGTTTCGGGCGGAGCTGCCTCGCCGGGGGCGACAGGCGGTCGCGTTCAACCACCCATGACGCGCAGCGGCAACAGCGTTTCCACGCGGTCGCCCGATCCGGCTTCGCTTCCCGCTGTCCCGCCCAGCGATCTGCCTCAGGCTGTCGAGGGAGCGCCTGGCGCGGTCGTGTCGCCGGGGCAGTTGCCGACGACTGGTGCGCCGTCGTCAACCGGTGTGCCGAAGTCGCGGTTGCCGGGCGAGCAAGCCCCTGCAAGTGCCGCCGAATCGCCGGCTGGATTGGAAGGGGAAGACATTGGGGAGACGCCGGTCGAGTCATTGCATCGGGCTCAGGGACGAATGTCGGACGCGGCGCGGCGGTTGGGTGCGGGGGACGCTTCGGCGACAACTCGCGGGCTGCAAACCGAGGCGTTAGCGGCACTGGACGCCGTGTTGATTCGAGAGGCCGAGCGCCGCAAGCGGGGCGGGGCGGGGCGACGCGCTGGCACGGGCGGAAAGGCGGCCAAGGATGGGAAGGCGGGAGGTAAAACGTCAGGTGGGCAGTCGCCCGGAGATCGATCGGACGACGGGCAGTCTGAGTCGAATCCCGATGCGAACATGGGGGAGCCGCGTCCCGAAGGAAGCGGCGCCGGTGGCCAGGAAGGACAGGACGGCGCGGCTGGTGGCACTGCGGGCGGCCAAGGGTCTGGTGACGGAAAGCGACCGCGCGAGCCGATGGAAAGCCGGGCGGCAGTGATGGATACCGAAGCCTGGGGGCAGTTGCCGCCGCAGCTTCGCGAGCGGTTGCGAAACTCGCTTCCGGAACGTTTTTTACCCGGCTTCGAAACCATGTTGGAAGCGTATTACCGGCGGCTCGCGGAGACTCCGAACAGCCGGGCGGAGGGCCGCCCATGACTCCCGACCGGCGGTCCTGGCTGTGCCATAGCGCCTGGCGAACGGCCGCAATGGCATTTTTCAACCGGTCGCTGGGCCACCTCGGAACGGCTCGGGAAGCGGCTGCTCAAGAGTCGGGCAGTGCCGGTTCCGGAGTGTCGCGCGCCGTCGCGATGAAGGCGACGACTCTGCCCGCCGTGCGTCGCGGACTCGAGTACCTGGCGCGAACGCAGAACCCGGATGGCTCGTTCGGCACGGGGCTTTATGCGCGCAACATCGGTGTGTGTAGTTTGGCGGGCTTGGCGATGATGGCCGACGGCAGCACGCCGGGACGCGGCCCGTTCGGTCGCGTCGTGGACCGAGCCTTGGCCTTTCTGAGCGACTGCTGCCGCGACAGCGGCTTTGTGGCCCAAAGCGAATCGGCCAGCCACGGCCCGATGTACGAACATGGTTTCGCGACCCTCTTCTTGGCTGAAGCGTACGGCATGTCCCGTTTTCCGGGGCTTCGCGAAAAACTTGCCAGCGCCGTGCGGTTGATCATCGAAACGCAGAACCGCGAAGGCGGGTGGCGTTACTTTCCCGAGCGGCGCGATGCCGACATCTCGGTGACGATTTGCCAAGTCATGGCGTTGCGGGCCGCGAAAAATGCCGGCTTGTTTGTGCCGCCGTCCACGATCGATCGCTCCGTCGCCTACATTCGCCGCAGCCAGAACAGCGACGGCGGTTTCATGTACCAGTTGACGATGGGAGGGCCGAGCAAGTTTCCCCGTTCCGCCGCCGCCGTCGTCGCGCTCAACAACGCCGGGATTTACGACGGGCCCGAAGTGGAACGGGCACTCGACTACGTCATGGAGTTCCTGCCGGGCTCGACCGCCGCCACGATGGAGAACCACTTCCTCTACGGCCACTACTACGCGGTTCAGGCGATGTGGCAGGCTGGGGGCGAGCGCTGGCGACGCTGGTATCCGGCGATTGAAGCGGAACTATCGAAACGGCAGCAATCCGATGGCGCGTGGCTCGATTCCGTGTCCCCCGTGTACGGCACCGCGATGGCCTGTCTGATCCTGCTGATGCCGCGCAATCATTTGCCCGTCTTCCAAAAATGACCCTTATCGAGTCCAACCTAACGCTATGAACAAGCCGCTGCCGAGCATGGTACCGACCTGGTCATCGCGACCGGTACGCGTGGAAGTGGGCGTTGACGCGGCGGTCACACGCGATGGCGGAAACGGGATGCATGGAGCGGGGCGCCGCCGCCGAGTTTCGAGCGTCGCGGTGTTCGCCTGGGGCGCTGGATTAGTTTGCGGCGTCGTCTGCGCGGCGAGTGTCGCTGCGAACGACGCAACCGTGCAGTGGCAGGGTGGCCGACAGCAGAAGGCGGAGCTGGCCGGAATCGCGGCGGAACGGTTGTTCTTGCGGATCGACGGCCAAGAAAGCGCCGTGGCGGCGGCCGAGGTCCATGCGTGGGGCCGATTGCGGGAGCCGCCACGTGGTCCCGCCTTCCTGCTTCGCGGCGGCAGTCTGATCGTGGTCGAAGACTGGAACGTTTCCCAAGACCGTATTCGCGGCGATGCGTTTTGGGCGACCGAGCTTTCCCTGGAGAGACGACTGCTTCGGGCCGCGATCCTCTCGTGGTCGACGGCTCCGATGACCCATGACCGCGAGCTGCGGACATGGCTCGGGCCCGCCACTCCCTTGTCTCCGCCCTCGTCGTCGGCTCCGTCCTCGGATCCTTCTTCGGCTTCGTCTTCGTCTTCGTCTTCGTCTTCGGCGCGCGATCAACTCGTGCTCGAATCGGGCGACACCGTAAGTGGCAGCGTTGTCGGTTGGGAGGAAGCTGCCAATGAGGAACCCAGACGCTTGCGGGTGAAGCTAGCTCGCGGCGAAACGCGCATCGCTGCGGACGCGATTCGCGCGATTATCTGGTCGAGCCGGCCGTCGACCGCAAGCGAAGAGCCAGCGAAGAAGCCGGCGTCCGCGACGGGTTGGATTCTTGGCTTGAGGGATGGCTCCTTGTTGAGGTGCGAACGGATCGAGGACCAAGAAACGGGAACCGCGGTGAATGGCGCAGCGACCGCGGCCAGTTCGCTGAGGCTCAAGCTTCGCGACGGGATCGACCTGACTTGCAACTCGGCGGTGCTGCGCGACGAGTTGGTCTTTGTTCAGCCGCTGGCGCCGCGGGTTCGTTTTCTCTCGGACATGGAAACGAACGGTTACCGGCATGTCCCGTTGTTCAGCTTGCCTTGGGGATTCGAACGCGATGCGAACGCGGCGGGTGGCGCTTTGCGGTGTGGCGGTACGCGGTATCTCAAAGGGCTGGGAATGCACGCGACTTCGCGTTTGGCATTTTCGCTCGCCGAGCCATTTCGCCGCTTCCAGGCGCGGTTGGGGATCGATGACGCGGCTGCCAATCGGGCTGGCGGCCAACTTGCCGCGGGCAAACGCGGCAGCGTGATCTTTCGCGTCTATCTGGATCGAGGCGCCGGGAAGTGGGAGTCGGCGTTCGCGAGCGGCGTGGTGCGAGGCGGCGAGGCCCCGCTTCCGCTCGACCTGGACATCACGGGCGCTCAGGGCCTAGCGCTGATCGTCGACGCGGCGGACCATGGCGACCAAGGCGACCTCGCGAATTGGCTCGATGCCCGCGTGGAGTGACTTGGTCGAGGTGGTGGGGCTCCGATTCACGAGCGCTGGAAGTTTCGCGGGCGATGAGGTTCCAAATGGGTCGCGGCAGGCTGCCATTAGGATCTTGGTATCGTGCCGCGGTCGATCGGCGTTTCGCGAAGAGAGCCGACAGCCCAGAGCAACGAGAATTGCGCGGCGTTGTAATCGGAAATGACACGGATGTGTTCGCGTTGCGCTTGGGCGAGTGCTTGGAGCGATTGCAGGCACTCGAGCGGGAGCCCCTCGCCGTTTTCGATCCGGTCGAGGTTTTTGCGACGGGAAGACTCGGCCACTTCCACAGCGCGTCGCGCGATTTCCAACTGTTCGCGTCTCGACTCGACACGGGTGCGCGCCTCGACCACTTCCCGGGCGATTTGGTCCATCATAGCGACTTCCCGCCATCGGGCTTGTTGCAGTCTCGCTTGCGATTCGTTGCGCGCGGCGCGTTCGCCCAAACCGAGATTCCGCACTTCCCACCAAGCGGCCACATCGGCATCCAAGCGGCCGCCGAAGTGCTCGAAGTCCCCATGGAGCCCCGCGCCGAATCCACCCTGGCTGACACCTAAGAGAACGCTTGGCATGAGTGGCGCCCAGCGTTCGCGTTGCAGCCTGCCAACCGCTTCCGCGACGAGCGCCTGGTTCTCGCGGACCTCCGGGCGTGTCATCAACGCCGTGGCGATCAATTGACTGGGCGGCTCATCGGCCTTCACAAGGTGGAAGGCGGCGAGCCCTGGCTCTCGCGGTTCCAGTGGCAGTGTCGGATCGAGCCGCATGAGTTGGGCTAACCGGGCCGAGGCGACGCGGCTTGCTTCCGCCGCTCGCAGCGTTTCGTTACGGCGCAACGCCAATTCGGTGGAGGCGCGATCGAAGTCGGCCGCCAAGCCTTGGCCGGTCTTTGCGTAAGACTCGGTCAGTTCCACCAGTCGCTCGGCATGTGCGGTAAGTTCCCGCCAAGCGGCACGCTCTTGTTCCGCTCGCAGGAGTTCGCCGTAGGCCAAGGCGGCTTCCAGCAGCATGTTGTTCGCGGCCGACTCCGCTCCAGCCTGCCGCGCCGCCGCTGTCTGACTGGCGATCTTGGGTTGGAACCAGGCATCGGCCGTATGCACATTCGCGTACAGGCCAGGAATCGCGGGCGACCCGGCCCCGACCGCGCTGGCTCCAAAACCGCCGTAAACCGCGTTGCGGTTCGTTGCGATGTTGCCGCCCACCACATCCTGAATCCGTCCATCGTGTTTGTTGTAGTTCGCGCCGGCGCGGAGCGACGGGAGCCACAGCGCTTCGGAGCGGTTCCACGCCGCGTACGCCTCCTCCACGCGGTGACGAGCGGCGATCACCAGCGGGTTGTCGCGGTCTACCGTTTCCAGCACCGCGACCAGTGAAACCGGTATTCCCGCAGCGTCCCGTTCCTCCGCGCCGTCGGCTGACGACTCGGCCACCGCGTCATTCGTGGCATGGCCAGAGACGAACGCGGTCTCGCTGGTCGCGCGTGGCGGAGACGGGGAGGCGCGATCGGCGGATAAGGCGAACGCGGGATTCGCGACATGCGTCGGCGGGCAGTATTCAACGATGGATGGCAACGCGTGCTCTTCCCGCAAACGAGCATGCTGGGCGCAACCGGCGACGCTCAGCAGGCCCAGGCCGAGCAAACCGCTGCCAAGCCAGTCACGGACGCGCAAACTGCGACTGAGCAGACTGAAGCCGCGACAGCGGCGGCGCGGACGCGTTGTCTGTCGAGCGGTGTTGTCCATAGCGCGGCCTTTCCGCGGACAACGCATGCCGACGCAACTCCTGCGACCGCGAAATCCGCTACCGACTGTTTCGTCCACCGATCATGGTCGGGTTTAACGAAAACAGTGGGTTTGCGGGCACGGCGTTGGAAGTTAAAGTTTCGGCGCCATCCGGTCGACGACTTGGCCTTCGCGAAAAGCAGTGACATTTTGGCCGACGACGTCTTCGTCGGGGGCAAGTCCGCCAGCGACCTCGACCTCGCCCGACGCTTCCAATCCCAATTGCAGGTCGCGGCGGACGAGCACACCGTCGGCGCCGATCACCCAACACGCCGGTTTTGCGGGACCGGCGAGAATCGCGGATTTGGGCAGTGCGAGCACTTCTGAACGCTCAGCGACTTTGATTTTGGCATGCGCGAACATGCCCGGTCGGAGTCGTCGAGTCGCGTTAGGCACATCGATTTCCACACGCATGGTGCGGGTCGCTTGGTTAAGCGACCAGGTGGTGCGGGCCACTTGGCCTTCGAATGGCGCCGGGCCTAATGCCGCGATCCGTACGCTCGCGGGGGCCCCCGCATCGACCATTGCCGCATCCGACTCGGGGACGTCCACGACGACTCGCACTGGGTCGATCGTGACGATTTCCAGCAGCGGTGCTTTGCCATGGCCCGACGCGCCGCTTGATCCGATGCTGGAGCCACTGGTGGAAGCGGAGCCGGAGCCGACCAGGTGACCAACGTCAACATGGCGCGCGACCACCACGCCGTCAAACGGCGCCCGCAGTTCGGAGTAACCGAGCATGGTGCGAGCGCGGTCGCGTTCCGAGCCGGCCGCCTTCCATCGAGCGGCTGCCGCGTCACGATCCGCTTCGGCCTTAACGATTGCCGCTTTCGCCTCGGAGGCCGCAGCCGCCGCCGACCGAATCCGCGCCTCGGACTCGTCGAAGGCCGACTTGGCCGCCGCCCATTTGCTGCGGGTCTCGTCCAGAACCTTGTCGCTGATGGCCATCCGGGAGGCCAGCATCGAGATCCGATCGTATTCCGCCTGCCACCGGTCCAGGTCGGCCGCCGCGCGGCTCTGCGCGGCTTTCGCTTCCGCCTCGCGCGCCACGGCCGTGTCGCGGACCGCCTGCGCGACTCGAATCGCCGCCTCGTCGCGCTTTACCATTGCCGCTTCCAATTCCACAGCGGCCTCTTTTTGGGCAAGTTCGTCTTGGAGTTCAGGGACATCCAATTCCAAGAGCAATTGTCCGCGCGACACGTCCGCCGTGGCCGCCGAGTTCGCTTCGATGGAAGGACGAGCCTTCGGCTTCGGACCGGTTACCACATCGCCGATGTCCACATGGACCTTGAGGACATAACCGCTCACCTTCGCCCAAATTGGCGCCTGTTCATACGCGGCGACCCGTCCGGGTTGCTCGCTGTAGCGGACCAGCGTTTTGCGTTTCGCCCGAATCGGCACAACTCGCATGCGGGCGTCCGCCGCGGCTCCGGCGCCCGTACCATTCGCGGCTATCCCGCCGCCAGAGGCGATGGCTTTGGTTGGCCCGCCGCTAACGGTCGCGTCGCTCGGGGATTCACCCGGTCGCGCGGCGGGACGGCAGGCGACCGCAATAGGCAGGAACACGGCTAGTAGCACCAGGAGGTGCTTCCACAGCGAATGGACGATCGTTCGCCATTGCGGACCAAGAATCGGGGCCGCGGTTCGAGAGCGTCGTGACATGAAGGGCGATCCTGCGGCGGTACGTGAGTAAGTAGGCTATTCAAACGGCACGCCAGCCGGCGCCGGCGAGAAGTGGACGCTGGCTGGATCGGCCGGATCGAGCGAGGGCGGTGCGCGGTTGGCTCGCCGTTGCAGCCAGGCGAACACCGCGGGCAGGATTAGCAAAGTCGCCACTGTCGCGGCGGCTAGACCGCCGATTACCGCTTGTCCCAGTGGAGCGGTTTGGGCGCCGGAGTCACCCCATGCCAGCGCCATCGGGACCATCCCCGCGGTCATCGCCATGCTTGTCATCAGGATTGCGCGCAACCGGCCAACGGCTCCTCTGGCGGCGGCATTCGCCGCGTCTCCGGATTGCCGTCGGGCGGATTCGGCGAAAGAGACCAGCAGAATCGCGTTGGCCATGGCGACACCGATCGCCATGATCGCGCCGATGAACGATTGAACGTTGATTGTCGAGCCGCAGAGCCACAGCGCGGCGAGCGTTCCAGTCAGGACGGCTGGAGCGGTCGAGATCGTAGCCAAGGCGAGCCGCCAGGATTGAAAGGCGGCTGTCAGTAACAGAAAGATCGCCAGAATGGCAAGCGCCAAGCCGGCTCCAAGACCACCCACCATTTGTCGCAGAGGCGGAATCTGCCCGCGTAATTCGGCAACCACCAACCCCGGCTTTTCACCCCGGGCGATTCTCGTTTGCCGTTCGGCCTCCGCTTCGC
Source organism: uncultured Planctomycetaceae bacterium (assembly GCA_903921945.1). Lineage (GTDB taxonomy): Bacteria > Planctomycetota > Planctomycetia > Pirellulales > Pirellulaceae > CAIXSC01. The sequence continues at coordinate 17,708 of CAIXSC010001023.1, read as the reverse complement.
GGTCCACACGTTTTAGTGCCCCGCTAACGGCGCGGGATACGGATCCCAGATCGGAACCTGGCAAAACGTCCGCCAGATTAGCCGTGAGGGTGAGTTCCCGTTTCATATTGTATCGGTCGAACTGGCCCGGCATCGCGCCAGATGCCACATCGGCGACATCCCGCAGAAGCAACGGTTGGCCGTTCAGCGACCGCACTGGCAACCGTCCGAGGTCATCGAGCGACGCCATGCGAGCCTGCGGGATTTCAATCTGCACTTGATAGCCGATGCCCGTCTTCGGATCGGGCCAATAATTCGGCGAAACAAAACGGCTCGATGAAGTCGCGGCGACCACCGAGCGGGCGATTTGAGCCGCCGTTACATCGCTTGCGGCCGCGCGTTCACGATCGATGCGGACTTGCACGGTTGGGTAATCGAGTGACTGGGAGATTTGAACATCGCGAAGCGTCTCGAGTCGCTCGAGTTCCTGGCGGACGCGCGCGGCGTACGCCCGGTTCTCGTCGAGCGACCCGCCTCGGACCGCGACCTCCAGGGGCGTCGCCGCACCAAAACTCATCACCTCGCTGACAATATCCGCCGGCTCGAATGAGAACCTCGCGTCCGGAAGCCGTCGGGCGAGCTCGTCGCGCAACCGCTCCTTCAACTCCTGAACGCTCGGACCACCGCGGCGCAGCGCGATGCGCAAAATGGCTTCCTCCGGTCCACGAGACCACTGGTAAACCGCGTTGATCGGAAAGCTGGCGGGGATCGTGCCAACGTATCCCAGCGAGAGCGCTACGCGGTCCTTGCCAGCGGTCTCCTCGACTACGCGTAACGCTTCGATCGCCATCCGCTCGGTGCGTTCGATGTGTGTTCCATCGGGCGCCCGCATCCGCAACCGGAATTCGTTCGAGTCCGAGGAGGGAAAAATCTCCAGGCCAAGCTGCGTTGCCAGCAGCGCGATTAACACCACGCTGGCGAACAGATAGAGGGGGACAATCGCCGCTCGCAGCGTGACCAAGCGTTGAATCCACTCCGCATAGCGGTTTCGCCAAACAGCAAATCCGTCCTGAATGACCGTTTCTCGACCGCGCCTCGATGGGCTCGGAATTGCCGACGATTGGTCCGCGCCATCCGCCGCATGGCCGACAGTCGAGTCGATTTGGCCCGTCGTGTGGCGTTTCAGGAGCCAAGTCGCGACAACGGGAACAAAAGTGCTGGAGAGCAAATAGGAGGCGATCATCGAGAAGCCAACGGCCAGCGACACTGGAACAAAAAGGCCCCGTGCGGCTCCTTCCATGAAAAACGATGGAACAAAAACCGCCAGAATGCACAGCATGGCAAGCAGTCGCGGCAAGGCGGTTTGCGCATTCCCCAAACGCACCGCCCAGGCGACGGAAGCCGTCTTTCGCAACTGCGAATGGATGTTCTCGATTTCCACCGTCGCCTCGTCGACCAGGATGCCGACCGCCAGGGCAAGTCCTCCGAGCGTCATGAGGTTGATCGTTTGTCCGCATAGCCAGAGCCCGACAATCGCGGCCATGATCGCCAGCGGAATGTTGAGCACGACGACGATGGCGCTGCGCCAGTCGCGGAGGAACAAGAGCACCATGACGCCCGTGAGGAACGCTCCAAGAAGCCCTTCGGCCAGCAAGCTATTGAGCGCTCGAACGACGTATGGCGATTGGTCGAACTCGAACGACACGCGAATGTCTTCCGGCAATTCAGCCTGCATTTTCGGCAGAGCGCGTTTAATCTCGTCAATCACGCTCATGGTCGAAGCATCGGACCTCTTGGTCGCCAAAATGTAGACAGCGCGGCGCCCATTTACCAAGGCATAACCGGTGGTGATATCGGCGGCATCCTCGATCGTGCCGATGTCCCGCAAGTAAACAGCAGGACCCTGGCCGGAACGCAGCGGAATCTCGCCGAGCGTCTGGATGTCCCGGACCATGGCGTTGGTGGGCACCAATGGATAGTTGTCCCCCAAACGAAGGTTGCCCGAAGGACTCACCGCATTCCCTGTGTTCAACGCCGAGACGACCTCGTCGGGCGCGATGCCGTAGGCCCGCAACCGATCCGGGTCGACTCGCAGCACGATCGACCGCGCACTGCCACCGAAGGGAGGCGGAGCGGAAACGCCGGGCAGCGACGAGAACATCGGCCGGACTTTGAACAACGCTTGGTCCTGGATTTCGTTGATTGTTTTCGTGGCGCTGGACAGCACCAAATATCCGACCGGCACGCTGCCCGTGTCGAATCGCATCACGAAGGGCGAAACCGTGCCCGGAGGCATGAATGCACGGGAACGATTCACGTAATTGATCGTTTCGGCCATCGCTTGGGCCATGTTCGTGCCCGGATGGAAGAACAGCTTCATCAACGCCGACCCCTGAACGTTGCGGCTCTCGACGTGATGAATTCCAGCAATGTAAAGAAAGTGGTACTCGTAGTAGTTTGTAAGCAGGCCTTCCATCTGCGCCGGGTCCATGCCGCCATACGGCTGGCAGACGTAGATCACAGGGAGATTCAACGCTGGGAAAATGTCCACCGGCATCCGCTTCAACGGCAAGTCGATGCCGTAAGAACCAAGAACTTGGTCGACCTGCCGGGGACGCACGGCGAGAAAACATGTCAGCGCAAGCGCCACGACGGCAACCATCACCGTGGCCGGCTTCCGCATTGCGAAAACGATAGGGTTCATAACAGGTAAGCCTAATCAACGCCTCATAACCCGGCCAGATCAGCGTGTTGAAGACTCTCCCAATTGGGCCAGCTTGCGAGTCGGTCGCGCCGTGCAAACCGCCAATCGGAGTGGATAGCCGGGATGGAAGCGGCAATCGCCGAGTGGATTGATCGGAAGGACCAAATCACCGGGCAATACGACTCGTTAAGGCCGCCTTCTTGGCTCGATCGACGGCGCCGGCGTCGACGACGGCGGGACGCTGGTGGATGAAAGATTGTGGTGCGAAATGACACTACGCACGCAATCGCCGCCAGATCCAGAGGATTGGCCCCATCACGCCGACACAGGCCACAATCACCGCCGGTATCAGCCAGCCGAGCGCGAACAGGCCAACCAAAGTTCGCTGCCAGAGGGCGTCCCAGCGGACAATCAGCACCACCGCGGCGAAGCACAAATAAGGCCCGAACGCGATGTCGCGGCGGCCTGTGAACAGCCACTGGCCGACAGCGATCGCCACCGCGGCGAACGGCGCCAGGAAGAACACGATCAGCGTCGACTGCCAACCGAGGAAGGCGCCGATCATCGCCATCAGGGTGACGTCGCCGAATCCCATCGCTTCCTCGGCGAGCACCCAGCCGAAGACAATCCGGAAAAACCAAACCAGCAGTCCACCCGACGCCATGCCAACCAACGCGGTTAGCAGCGAGCGCCACCAGTCGCCGCCAAGCAGCCAGACACCGGCGATCGCGCCGCATCCGGCCGCCGCCATCGCCGCCATGGGCAAGCACCAGCCACTGCGTCGCATGCTGGCAACAAGATACACCAACGCGAGGCCAAGCCCGCGCCGGGTGATCCAGGCCCGGGGAATCAGCGCCGCGCACCAACCGGCGAAGCAAGCCATCCCGATCCATAAGCCGGTCGCGCCATCCAACTCGCCGTTCCAGGGATTGGGCGATGTCAGCCGAAGCGGAACGGCTTCGATCTCGGAAGTGCCCGCAATTCGCTGCCAAGTCGGTAAGCCACCTAACGGCAGCGCGGTGGCGAGCGCTAGCGCGGCCAGCGTGCCGGGAATGGTCACGCCGTCAGGGATCGAACGCTCGTCGAAGTCGATAAACGTGGCAACCGTCAACAGCGACAACAGCAACGCGTGCCCAAGGAACTGCGCGAGCAACATTTCCGGATCGGGAAGCTCGCCGGCCATATTGGGGACCAACAGGCCATGGCCCATTTCCAAGAAATAAAGCGCGGTCAAGCCGCTTGCGAACAGCAGTTCGATGATGATCGGCCGGATCCAATAGCCGGCGCCATGCACCGGACTTTCCCGCCGCAACGTCCACCAGCCAAGCAGCGGCACGCGATCGAACCATCGGCGCGGTAAAGCGCCAGAGGCGGGCGCCGACCATGCGCCGATCGCGCGGGGTTCGTAAGCCAGCCGGTAAATGCCGCGGTTGATTTGGCCGCCGATCACCAACCCCCAGAGGAACATCGCGCCGCCTTGCGCCAACGGCGGTAACTTGAGCCAGAAATCCATCATGCCCTCCCGGCGGATTCGGTGGTCGATGCGGCCAGCCACGCGGCGATCGCGGCGGCGATACGCGCCGGCGGGGCCTGCTCGGTGTCGATTTCCCAATCGGCTACTTCCGCGTACAGCGGCGTGCGGGACGCCAGCACCTGCTCGATTTCCTCGAGGCCGCCCGTCGCCGTCAAGTTAGGCCGCCGATCGCTGGTCGACGGGTCGCCCGCGATGCGGCGCCAAAGCGTGGCTGGTGTCGCCCGCAGCCAGACGGTGCGGCCGTTCCCGAGCGCCGCGCGGTTTTCAGGACGCAAGATGACTCCGCCCCCCCAAGACACCACCAGCCCATCGCGAGCGGTCAACGCCTGCACGGTCTCGGCTTCGCGATCCCGAAACAACCGCTCGCCACCCGCCGCGAACAGCTCGCGGATGGAACAACCGGCCGTCGCCTCCAGCCACTCGTCGGCGTCCACGGCGGTAGCCCCCAGACGCTCCGCGAGCAAGCGGGCGACCGTCGTCTTGCCCGTGCCCCGGTAGCCGATCAGATAGACATTCATGCGCGGTTCCTGGCGTGCCCGATTTCGGTCAGTCGCGCCAGCCAGCGGTGGCCAGGCTGGCGGCGGCTAGGCTTGAGATGATTTCCGCTTCAGGACCGAGCGGCGGAGATGCTCCGCATCACTTGATCGCGCATCGCTTGGACCGGCGGCGTTTGGCCGGTGAAAATCTCGAATTGCCGAGCGGCCTGGGCGACGAACATGTCGACGCCGGTGATCACTTGGCAGCCGGCTTCGCGGGCGTGCTTCACCAGCAGGGTTTGCTCGGGATTGTAAATGGTGTCGAAGACCACCGTCCGCGGGCCGAACGACCGCGCTTCGAGCGGTGTTTCGTCGACCTTGGGATGCATTCCGATGGGCGTGCAGTTGACAACCAGATCGTAGCGTTCGCGGCCGCGATCTTCCCACGACGCGGTCTCGCAGGCGAAGCGCCGGGCAAGTTCCGCGGCCCGTTCCGGAGTGCGGTTGGCGATCACGCACGCCGCGCCCGCCTTTCGAAGCCCGTAGACCACGGCCCGGGCCGCACCGCCAGCTCCCAGGATCAGCGCTCGCACGTGGGCGAGCGGCGCGGATTCCGTCGCGGCGGCCTTGTTCGCGCTCTTGTCGGCGCTGTTGTCGGCGCTGTTGTCGGCGGTCGTTGCGGCGGTCTTATCAACGCCGTCGCGGCCGAAGACTCGCAGGATGGCGGACATCGCGGCGTCGCAGTCGGTATTCGCGCCGATCGCGGTTGGACCTGAAAGGTCGATCGTGTTGACCGCGCCGATGTGCTCGGATGCCTCGTCGGTGCGGGAGAGCAACCGCAAGGCTTCTTCCTTGTGAGGGATGGTGACGCTGAGCCCCTTCACGCCGAACTCGCGGCAGTTCGCCAGAAACGTGGGCAACTCTTCGCGGCCCACGCGAAACGGGACGTACACCTTGTTCAGTCCCAACTGGCCGAAGCCCGTATTGTGGATTCGCGGACTCATGCTGTGCGCGACCGGATCGGCAACAACGCCATAGACCTCGGTGTCGGCATTGATCTTATGGGCGCGATACAGTTCCAGCATGTCTTTGAATGACAACTGGCCGGGGGCGAGTGACCGGTCGGCGTGAAAGGCGGCGAAACTGAACGGCGAACCGAACTTGAGGCAGAGCACTCGCGACGGCATGCCCACTTCGCCCATGCACAGGCCGACAGTCGGGATCTTCGCGGACTTCACCAGCCGCATCATGCGGAGATTGTCGTGCTGGCTGTGGGCCATGGTGGCCAGCTTGACAATGTCGGCGTCCAGCGTCGCCATCCGCCGATGAATCTCTTCGAGATTCGCCGGTGTCTCGCGGAAGTTGTGGTAGCTGATGATCCGTTTCGTCTTTCCGTAGCGCGGAATCGACGCCGCGATGTCCTCTTCCAGATCGATGTAATCGACGCCCGACGCGATCGCGGACCGCAGCAGAATCTGTCGCTCGCTCTCCGGCTTGGTCCATTTGCCGCCGTCGTTCTCGCGACGGCAGGTGAAAATGGCCGGACAAGGCCGTTCCGCGAACAATCGCTGGAGATTCACCGGACGCATGATCCAATCGACGCGCAGCTCGATCAGCCCAACGCCCTGTTCGGCCAAATACTTGTGTTCGGCGATCATCTCGCGATGCCGCCCCCGCCCAATGCTGACGCAAATCATGGAGCCTCTAAATCCGCTTGAATCGCTTGTCCAGTTCATCCTGCGTAAAAACCAACGCGGTCGGCCGTCCGTGCGGGCAATGATGCGTGTCCTGGAAAAGATGCCGCTGCTGGAGCAACGCGTCGACTTCCGCCGGCGTCAAGCGGTCGCCCGCCTTCACCGCCGCTTTGCACGACATCATGTGCAGCATCTCGTCCACCAAATCCCGCGGCTCGGGTGTCTTCGCTTCCGCCATCAGCAAATCCACCACTTGCCGCAACAACTCTTCCACTCCAAGCCTTCCCAGCATCGCCGGATAGCTGGTCACGAGCACAGTGTCGCCGCCAAACGGTTCGACGGCGAACGCGAGCCGCTCGAGCAATTCGCGGGCATCGAGCACCGCCGCGCACTCGGCCGGCATGAGCGTCACCGGGATCGGAACGAGCAACCGCTGGGCCTCCAGTCTGTCTGTCAACACTTTGGCTCGCAACTGCTCGTACAAGATCCGCTCATGCAACGCATGCTGGTCGATCACCACCATCCCATCCTCGGATTCCGCGACCAAATACCGGTTATGCAACTGGATGCCCCGCGCCACAACCGGCGCCATACCTCGGGAAGCCGGGGGTTGTGCAGCTAGGTGTTGTGGAGTCTCGGGTTGTGGAGCCGGGTGTTGTGGAGCCGGGTGGAGAAGGCCGACGGCCGCGTTCGAGACAGGCCGACCGCCGCTGGCCGACTCGCCGAACACCTGTCCCGATAATCTGCCAGCAACCGTGCCGCCCTCGACACGTACGGACACGGCCTGGGGAAATGCCGAAGAAACCATGATCGGCGTGGGCGATGATGTGGCTGCTGTCGATGTTGCCGACGCCAGTGTTGGCGCTGTTGTTGAAAATGTTGCTGGCGCTGTTGTTGATGCTGGCCGCTCTCCTTTGGCCCAGGCGACGACTTGATCGCGATGAGCGGCGAAGCGGGCGGTTTCCGGGAGCGGCGGCAGCACGTCTCCGCCGTCTCCCACCATGGGCGGCGCGGGACGGTAAAAACCGGTTGCAAGGCGGCTCGCTGGATTCGCCGCTGGCAATAGTGGCGCTGGATCTTCCACCTCGATCACCCGCGACGCGCTTGCTGCCGCGGGTAGCGTCGCGCCGGCAGCGCCCCCAGCCCCGGTTTCCGTGGTTGCCGCCGCGTGCACGGGGCCGAGTGTTTGGCTGCCCGACTTGCCGACGACCTCCTCGCCGCGGACACGCGGGGTCAAATCGGTGGCCAGGAACTTTCGACGGATGGCGCCGAGCAGTTGGCTGTAGATGCGGCCGGAGTCTTGAAAACGCACTTCCATCTTGGTGGGATGGACATTCACGTCGACCAATTCCGCCGGCATGTCGAGTCGCAAGAAGGCGATGGGGAAGCGGCCGGTCAGCAGCAGGCCGCGATAGGCTTCGCCCAACGCGTGCTGCAGCGCGCGGTCGCGAATGCAGCGGCCGTTGAGGAACAGGTATTGCAACCGGTTATTGCCGCGGCTGAAGTTGGGGTCGGCGACGAAGCCATTCAGCCGGATCGCGTCGTCCGCGCCGCTGACAGCAATCAACGCGGCTCCCAAGTCGGCGCCAAAAAAGGCGGCGATCCGTTCCGGCCAGTGCGTGGTCGGCGGGAGATCGAACAGCACGCGATCGTTGTGACGCAACACGAAATGCCGATCCGGATAGGCCAACGCGATCCGCGTGAAAGCTTCCGTGGAATGCGCGATTTCCGTTGCCGAAGTGCGGAGGAATTTCCGCCTGACAGGCGTGTTGAAGAACAGGTCGCGGACCTCGATCGTCGTCCCCTGTCCGCAGCCGCATGGCTCGACCGGCGCCAGCGTTCCGCCGATGACTTCCAGCAATGCGCCGGCGAGCGAATCGGGCGTGCGGCTGGTGATGCGAAACCGGCTCACCTCGGCGATCGAAGCCAACGCCTCGCCGCGAAATCCAAGCGTGCCGACTTGGAACAGATCGTCGGCGTCGCGGATCTTGCTGGTCGCGTGGCTAGCCACCGCGAGCGGCAACTGCTCGGGGCGGATCCCGCAGCCGTCGTCGGCAACACGAATCAGTTCGCCGCCCGCTTGTCCGAGCGTGACTTCGATGCGGCGAGCACCGGCGTCGACGGAGTTTTCCACCAACTCTTTGATAACGCTGGCTGGCCGTTCGATCACCTCGCCGGCCGCGATCTTATTGATCACCCCGGGCGGCAGTTGTCGGATTTCTGGCATGCGTCACGCTCCTTCCCGCTCGTCCACGCGGCCGGGAATGCGGCCGCACAGACAACTCCTGGTTCAATCCCCTAGGATCGCGAACGATTCAAGACGGGAATGCGAGCCATCCCGGGAGGTCCCGGGAACTTGCCGCCGCTCCGAATCCGCGAGCCGCTCGCTCACATCTTATACCGGTCCAGCTTGCGGTAGAGGGTGCGGGCGCCGATGTCCAGAATGCGAGCCGCCTCGTCGCGATTGCCGTTGGTCAGTTTCAGCGTCTCCTCGATCGCGAACCGTTCGTAGGCTTCCATCGGCTGTCCGACCAATTCGGAGAGACTGCCCACGGAGGCGACCGGGTTGACGTTTGTCGGAGACTCGGCCGGTTCGGCCATCTCGGGCGGCAGGTCGTCGACATCCAGCACGCCATCCGAGTCCAGGACCACCATCGTTTCCACCGCGTTCCGCAGTTGCCGGACGTTGCCCGGCCAATCGTAGCCGTACAGTGCGCGGGACACGGCTGTCGAGATTCCCTTGACCTGCTTGTGATGGCGGCGGGAAAAGAGTTTCCGAAAGTGGTCGACCAGCGGCACGATATCTTCACGGCGTTCCCGCAGGCCGGGCAGGACAAGCGTCACCACTTTCAGCCGAAAGTACAGGTCGGCGCGAAACGTGCCCTTGGCGACGGCGTCTTCCAAGCTGCGGTTCGTCGCCGACACCAACCGCACATTGACCTTCACCGGCTTGTTGTCGCCGACACGGGTGATCTGATGTTCCTCCAACACCCGCAACAGCTTGATTTGGGTGGCCATCGGCATGTCGCCGACTTCGTCGAGGAACAGCGTGCCGCCGTTGGCCCATTCGAACGCCCCCTCGCGGTCGGACACCGCGTCCGTGAACGCGCCTTTCACGTGGCCGAAAAGCTCGCTCTCCACCAAGTTCTCGGCGACCGCCGCGCAATTCAACGCCTTGATGCGCCGTCCGCGCCGCGGACTGTTGTGATGAATGGCCTGCGCGATCAATTCTTTGCCGGTGCCGCTCTCTCCGTAAATGAGCACCGTGGCGTCCGTCGGCGCGATCCGCTTGACGCGTTCGATCACCTGCTTCATGCGGTCGCTGGAAAAAATGATCCCCTCGAATCCGAACGTCTCGTCGAGCCGCTGGACGAGTTCCTGGTTGACCCGTTTGAGCCGAACGGCGTCGGCCGCTTTCTCAGTCACCGCCCGCAGCCGATTCGGCGTGATCGGCTTTTCGAGGAAGTTGTACGCTCCATGCTGCATCGCCTCGACCGCCTTGGGCACGGAAGCGTGGCCAGTCACCATGATCACTTCGCATTGGGGGATCGCCTGCCGAGCCCGGGCGAGAATCTCCATTCCGTCCACGTCCGGCATAACCAAGTCGGTGACGACAATGTCGTAGATCTCGTGCTGGAGACGGCGGGCCCCTTCCTGTCCGGAGGTGGCGACTTGGCATGAATAACCGACCTTTTCCAGGCTCTCCTGCATGGAATGCGCAAGCGCTTGATCGTTATCCACGATCAAGACCCGCATCGAGGAGGGTGGGGCGTCGGCAACTGCGGAGTGGGTATCTTCAACCATAGAGTCGGATAATACGAACGGAATCGGGCTGAGCCAAGTGGCGGAGCGCGGCCTCTCCGGGACAGTGTGCCAACCGCCGGCAAAGTCCGCTCAAGTTGCCTGGCTGGAAATGTCGATCCTTTCGGAATATGGCGAACTCCGCTTCCCCCTCCGCCCGCAAGACCGCCCCGAACCCGGCTGCCGTCCCGCAGACCGGCTCGGGCCATGATTGGCTTGCGGATTTGGGCGCCTTGATCGTCGACGCCACTTCGGCCATCGGCGGCTTCGCCATCTTTTCCGGCCGCACGCTCGCTTGGCTCGCGACGCGGTTTCCGCGCGGCGACACGCTGTGGCCGAATTTTTACCAAGTTGGCGTCTTAAGTCTCCCCGTCGTCGCGCTTACCGGAACGTTCATCGGGATGGTGCTGGCCGTGCAGAGCTACGCCCAGTTTCGCGCTTTAGGGCTCGAAACGCGGCTCGGGGCCGTTATCAACATGTCCCTTGTCCGCGAACTGGGACCCGTATTGGCCGCCACCATGCTGGCCGGCCGGGTCGGCAGCGCGATGTCGGCGGAACTGGGTACGATGCGGGTGACGGAGCAGATCGATGCCTTGGCCAGCATGGGCGCCAACCCGATCCAGCACCTCGTTGTCCCCCGCTTGCTCGCCTGCCTCTTCATGATTCCCACGCTCGTCATCATGGCCGACTTCATGGGCGTCGTCGGCGGCTACTTCTACAGCGTGGTCATCCTGGGAATCGATCAGCACCATTACTGGCGGAATTCGGAACAGTTCGTGGGAAACTTCGATCTGTTTAGCGGTGTCTTCAAAAGCCTGTTCTTTGGCGCCACGATCGCGCTGGTCGGCTGCTACCGCGGGTTCCACTGCGCGGCGGGCGCCGAGGGTGTCGGCCGAGCGGCCACCGCGGCATTCGTCATTTCGTTCGTCTTGATCCTGTTACTCGATTTGCTTCTGGGAATCATGCTGGAAGCGTTGTACGCCTATATCTGGCCCGAAGGAGCCAAGCTCTTCTAACGCGTGATGGCTTCCCCGCACTCCAATACCGTTCCGCCCAACGCTGACGGCGACGATGCCGATCGAGCGGGCGCGACGTCCGCACACAGCGCCGCCGTGGACGTGCTGCTCGAAGTCCGCGACCTGCATGTCGCCTTCGGACGCCATGCCGTGCTGCGCGGGCTGAACCTCGTCGTGCCGCGGGGCCAGACATTGGCGGTTATTGGCGAGAGTGGTTGCGGTAAATCGGTGCTGCTGAAAACCATGATCGGCCTGATCCGACCCACCCAAGGCCAAGTTTGTTTCGACGGCCGCGATTTGGCGGGCATGTCCGAACGCCAGCTGACCAGCACGCGAGTGCGCTACGGTTACGTCTTTCAACAGGCGGCGTTGTTCGACAGCATGACAGTCGGCCAAAATGTCGCCTTTCCGCTGCGACAACACTCGGATCGCTCCGACGAGGAGATCGAACAACGCGTGCTCTCGCGGTTGGCCCAGGTGGGGTTGCCCGCCAGCGTCGCTCCGAAGAAGCCGGCCGAATTGTCGGGTGGCATGCGCAAACGCGTCGGACTGGCCCGCGCGCTGGCGCTCGACCCCGAACTGGTGCTCTACGACGAGCCCACCACCGGACTCGATCCGATCATGAGCGACGTGATCAACGAACTGATCATGCGAACGCGGCTCAGCTACCCGGTGACGAGCATCGTCGTCACCCACGACATGCACACGGCCCGCAAGGTGGCGGACCGCGTTGTCATGCTCTATCCGTTGGCGCGGCTTGCCGAAGACGAGCCGCAGATCATTTTCGACGGTCCCCCCAGCGAACTTGATCGCTCGGGCGACCGCCGCGTCAGCCAGTTTGTCAAAGGCGAGGCGGGCGAACGCATCAGTGAACTCCGCGGAGCCTAGCCGCGGCGGGAAACCATGGACGAACGAACCCTGCAAATCCGCGTTGGCGTGGTGGTCGTAACGGCCGCCATGATCGCGTTTTTGCTCGTCCTGTTCTTCGGCGGCGGCCGCTTCATGATTCTCGAACGGCAAAAGACGATCTACCTCAAATTTCCGCAAGCGCCGGGCGTGACCGTGCAAACGCCGGTGCGAAAGAACGGCATCCTGATCGGCCGCGTCACCGATGTCCAACTGCTCGACGAGGGCGGTGTCGTCCTCACCGCCAAACTCGACAGCCGCCGCAAAGTGCTCCGCAACGAGGCGGTTCGCATCGGCACCGCCTCGTTGCTGGGCGACGCGATTCTGGAATTCGTGCCGAGCAACCTGCCTGGCGGTTCGCGCGAGGAAATCGAGGATGGCGAATTCATCGCCGATGGACTCGTCGCCTCCGATCCGCTGCGAGTCCTCGTTGGTCTGGAAGATAAACTCGGCGGCGCTATCCGCTCGATCGAAGGAGCCGGCCTCGAAGTCACCGTGCTCGCGCGTAATCTCAACACGATCGTTGGCAACAACCAAGAGCAGTTCCAGCGGGTGATCATGAAATCGGAACAGGCCATCGATCGGTTCCGCTCGGCCATGGTGACCGTCGACGAGCTTGTCGGGGACCCCGAGGTTCGCCAACAAATCAAGACGACACTGGCCGGCCTTCCCCAGTTGATGCGCGAGGCGCAAACCACGCTTACGGAAGCCCGCGGCACGCTCGATAGCTTTCGCGAGATGAGCACCCGGGCGAACAAGAATCTCGCCAATCTCGAGCAATTCACCACGCCACTCGCCGAACGCGGCGACGAACTGGCCGAGGCACTCGCTTCCAGCGTCGAAAATGTGGACGCGTTGCTCAGCCAACTGGCCGATTTCAGCGAGGCGCTCAACAATCGCGAAGGAACGCTAGGCCAATTGCTCCACGATCGCGATCTTTACGATCGACTCGAGCGCTCGGCGGGCAACATTGAAGACGCCAGCCGCCAGCTGCGCCCGATCCTCAACGACGTGCGGATCCTCACGGACAAACTCGCCACCGACCCCGGCGGCCAATTGCTCAAACGAACCCTCGATCGCCGTCCGATCGGCACCGGCACGAAATGGCCGGCATCCCCCGAATAACATCCTGTTGGCGAGGCGTTCCCAAACCGCGTTGACCGCCAATCCCGTAAGTCGACGGCTGGCTTGGCGAGTGTCCAGTCGCAACCGTTCGGTTGGTTTAGCGCGGTTGCCGAAAACGCAACTCGGTGAACTCGCGGACTCGATCGCGGATCGCCGGTTCGACCGGTAGCCGTTCCATGCTGCTGGCTCCGTAGAAGCCGACGATCCCCTCGGTGCGGTCCAGGATGTACTGCGCGTCGGCCGGTTCCGCGATGGGACCTCCATGGCAGAGCACGAGAATGTCGGGCTTCACGCGCCGAGCGGCATCATGCATGGCCTGGATGGCGGGCACGCATTGCTCGAGTGTCATGGCGGACGTTGCACCGATCGCGCCTTTGGTCGTCAATCCCATGTGGGGAATCAGAATGTCGGCGCCGGCGGCGGCCATCGCCGCCGCCTCATCGGGTTGGAAACAGTAGGGAGTGGTAAGCATTCCCAGTTCGCTGGCTTGGCGAATCATGTCGACTTCCAAGCCATACCCCATGCCCGTCTCTTCGAGGTTCTGGCGGAAACGGCCGTCGAACAAACCGACGGTCGGAAAGTTCTGCACTCCCGAAAAGCCGGCCGCGTCGACCTCGCGTAAGAACAGTTTCATCAACCGGAACGGATCGGTGCCGCAGACCCCCGCGAGCACTGGCGTGTGCGTGACGACCGGCAAGACCTCGCGAGCCATGTCCATGACGATGGCGTTGGCGTCGCCGTAGGGCATCATGCCCGCAAGCGAGCCGCGTCCCGCCATGCGGAAGCGGCCCGAGTTATAGATCACCAGCAAGTCGATACCGCCTGCTTCGGACATCTTCGCGCTGATGCCTGTGCCTGCCCCGCCTCCGACGATCGGCGTTCCGGCAGCCACTTTGGCTCGCAACCGCGCGAGGATTTCAGACCGTTGAAACAACGCCATGGACATTTTCTCCCGGAGCCATATTTTGCCCGGCCATCAACGCGATCAACTGACGCGCGGCGGCCACCGCAAAAGACTCGTCATTGATGTGGCCATCCCATTCCCGCAAGACTCGCAATGGCGTCGGTCCACTGGCGCCCGCGTTCTCGCCGGAAGCTGGCTCGCGAACCACCGGCAACCCGGCGGCGCGCCATTGCGTCCGAATGGCGTCGAACAACGCCACCCTGGCTTCGGTGGAATCGAACGGCTGGCCGGCGCGATCGAGCGCCGACACGCCCTGCAGCGGCAGCAGGATCGCGGCGGGGCCGTGCGAGGCGGCCACTTTCCGAGCGATCTCGGCGCCCAGCGCGGCGTTCTCCGCGGGCGTTGTCCGCATCAACGTTACAGCCGCGTTGTGAATGTGGAAGTGGCGGTCCGCGAACCGCGACGGAACCGTTTCCCGCGGACCAAAATTGACCATGTCGAGCGCTCCCACCGACACGACCTGCGGCACGCCCCTGCGGCTCGCCGCCGTCAAACGCTCGGGGCCAGCCGATAACACCCCGCCCACCAACTCGTCCGCGAGCTCGGTCGTGGTGATGTCCAAGACACCGGCGATGAGTCCATCGGCGACGAGCGATTCCAGCGCCTCGCCGCCGTTACCCGTCGCATGGAATACGAGCACTTCGTAACCAGCCTGTTCCAGTTCCAAACGGGCCCGCTGCACGCACGGTGTGGTCACGCCAAACATCGACGCCGCCACCAGCGGACGGCTCGACCGCAACTCGTCGGATTCGCCATCGGCCCACGACAGCCGCGAATCCGGCAATCGGAACTGGATCATGCCCGCGAGGGCGGCGGCGGCCTCGGCGAGCACCGGCCGGCTCACGCGATTCAGCCCGGCAATGTCGACGATCGGGTTGAGCATCAAAATGTCTTTGTCGCGGACGAACGGCCGAGTCTGGCCCGAGGCGAGCGTGCTAACCATTAACTTGGGCACGCCCAGCGGCAGCGCCCGCATGGCGGCGGTTCCAATCGTGGTGCCAGCCGAGCCGCCCAAGGCGAGGACGCCTTCAAGTTCTCCGCGAGCGAACGCTTCGTGGACGATCCGCGTGGCCCCGCGCGCGGCCGCCGAGACCGCCTCGCCGCGAGTGTGGCTGGCGCTGGCGGCAAGCGTCGTGCCCGCCGCTTCAAACACCTGTTCCCGCGAGATTTCCGGCGTGCCCGTGGGCTGGCCCAGACACCCCGTGTCGACCACTCGCACCGTCAGTCCAATCGCCCGCAGGCGATCACGGACAAACGCCGCCTCATGGCCTTTCGTATCCAGCGTCGCCAAAAGGTACACGGCCACGGGGATTCTCCCATCCAACCCTGGAACTGCCGAAGGCCGAAATCCACCAAGTCCCGGGGATCCTTCGCCCGCCAACCCGCTGGCTCGCCCACCCGACACGCCCACCCGACACGCCCAAACGCCCAGCCGAAACGCTCAGCCAACACTCCCAGGACAGATGCCAAGCTGCCGATCAAGCGGCTAACGCGGCAAGCAGCTCGGCAAGCAGCGTGACAAGCAGCGTGACAAGCAGCGTGACGGCGAGTTACAAAGCCACGTCGATCGCCACCGACGAGTCCCCGGCCCCTGGGCAGGGGACTCGTTTCTAGTAGCGCGCGACGTCTTTGCTGCCGGCGGCCGGGCGGAGCGCTGCGATCAGTTCCTGGGACTTCACGGTCATCATTCGCAGGTCGCTGCCCACCGCGAGGAACTGCATGCCTTGGCCGGCCCGTTTGAGAGCGCCGGCGGCGTCCATTTCGTGGATGCCGGTCGGAGTGCCGACCTTCTTGCCAACCTCGATGACGCGCTGGATGGCCGCTTCGTGCTCCTCCGGTGTCGGATCCTTGCCGTCGGGAGATCGCATTTGGGCCCGCAGGTCGTTAGGCCCGATGAAAATCGCGTCGCAGCCAGGCAGACTATAGATGGCTTCGGCATTGCGGACGCCGGCCGGGCTTTCCGTTTGCAGCACGACGAGGATCTCGTCGTTGGCTTTGGCGTAGTAGTCGCCAGCCGTCGCGCCGAAGTTCATCGAGTGCATACCGCCGCCGACGCTTCGATTGCCAACCGGCGGATACTTCGCGGCAGCGATCGCCGCTCGAGCCTGTTCCACTGTATCGACCATCGGCACGACGATGCCCCACGCGCCGGCATCCAGCACGCGTTTGATCAAGTGGTGATTGCCTTCCGGGACTCGGGCGAGCGGCACGCCACCCGCGTCGGCAATGGCCCCGAAGATCATCGCCGCCTGCGACCAATCGATTGCCGAATGCTCGATGTCCAGCGTCAGCCAGTCCCAGCCCATTCGGGCGAGGACGCGGGTCGCGTACAGGTCGCCCAACGAGAGCCAAGTGCCGTAAGTCGGTTCACCGCGACGCAGTTTTTGCTTGACCGGATTGGTGCGCATGGAGAATTGCTCTGTGCTCGTAAAGTCCGTAAGTGTCGATCGGAGGGCGTGCGGTGGCGTTGGGCAAGTCACGGGTCGTGTTAGCGAATCCTCATCCGCCTAGCCGCCGCCACGGAACGACGCAACGTGCGGCTGGTAACCTGCAAGTCGCAAGTCTGGCCGCCGTCATCCACGCCTTCCCGCGAGGCGACAATCTACCGCTCGCCTGTCGCTTCGACAACTTCTCTGCCATCGACTGTAGCCATGGCTTCCAGCAATTCGACGCTGGTGCCGGCTCCAAGGCAGCGGACTTTGCCGTCGGCGGTGGCCGCGTGGGCGCCGGCCGCGTGACTCGAACGAATCGCCAATTTCCCAGGTCCGTTCACGCCTTGCGCGAGGGCGTTGAACGGCAAGTCGCGCGGTTCGGTCCAACCGATCCCGGACTGTTGGGACTCGACAACCAACAACGTGTTGGCGGCACCGTCGATAAAATCCGTCAATGGGCGTCCGTCGGGCACATTGAATGCCGTGCGTTTGCCCAGGATCGCCAGGTAGCTGGTATCGGATTGGGTGATGGAATTCGGATCGGCTGGACAGCCATAAACGGCGGGCATCCTCGTTTGCAAGAGCGAGTTGTTGGAGCTGTCCCAGGGTTCGTCAAATCGATACTGGCTATAAAGATCTTGCTCGCCCAGTTCAGGCAGGATGAGGACTCGCCAACTGTGCGCCGGTTTACCGTCCGGGCCGGGAAGGTAAGCGGGCGGAAACCGTCCATGGCGATCATGGTAAAGCCGCAGAGCGGTCGCGATCCGTTTCAAGTTGGCGTCGCATTCCATGCGGTGCGTCCATTCACGGGAGGCTTGCAAAACGGGTTGCAGTAGACTGCCTCCCACAAAGAGCACGCCGATGCCTACGAGCATCCCGGTTACGAGCAGCATGAGACTGACTCGCCACATTCGTCGTTCGCGGGCCCGCTGCCGCTCGTTTTCCGCCATGGACACGGACGGCTTGAGCGGCACCACCACGATCTTGCCGCACTGGAAGCAGGGACCGGAAAGGCCGAGGTACTCCTCGTCCACGACCGTCCGCGCCTGACAATGAGGGCAAGTGAACTCAAGGGGC
>CAIXSC010001022.1 GCA_903921945.1 uncultured Planctomycetaceae bacterium | reverse complement strand
CTGCGACGGAGTCAACGGCTTCGGCGGCTGCTCGACTGCTGGCTGCTCGACTGCTGGCTGCTCGACTGCTGGCTGCTCGACTGCTGGCTGCTCGACTGCTGGCTGCTCGACTGCTGGCTGCTCGACGGCTGGCTGCTCGACGGCTGGCTGCTCGACGGCTGGCTGCTCGACGGGTGGCTGTTCAGCAGATGGCCGTTCAGCCGCGGCGACTGACGATCCGATTCCGACAAAACGACGACTTCTCGCGCTCGTGGTTTCAAGTCGTCTAATCGAAAGAGCTTGCGGCTCGACCCAAACGCTAACGATCGCCAGGCCGGCCGCAATCATGAACCGCACATTCATACATCGCACCCTTCCAATCGCAGCCGTCCAATCTCACCTTCCCAATCGCAGCCGTCCGACTTGCACGCCCAAAACGGCACGCGACCATCAGCTAGCCGACCAGCGATTCGTCGACCATCCATTCGATAGAGCAAAGCGCATCGTGAAAACGGGGCCGAGCCAGATGGCAGCACTCCGACATAGCGACGCGGCACTCGAACCAACGGCTGAATAGGACGCGGGCGAGCGATGCGGGTCGGAACGTCCGTTAGCGGACGCCTGCCGGTTGGCGGGCCTCGTACGTTCTGCCAGAACCGTCGCCTCGGCCATGATTATCCAACGCGATCTGGTAGAGCCGCTGGCCGTGGGGCGTCGGGTAGTCGCCAGTGATGCATGCCTGGCACAATTGGCCGCCGTCGAGCCGAATCGCGCGAGCGATCGAATCGACCGGCAGGTAGCGTAGCGAATCGGCACCGAGGTCGGCCGCCATTTCCACTTGGACGGCGTCCGTCAGCGGTCCGCCACGCAGAAAACGCGGCGCGTAGAGCTCGTCAACAGTCGACATGTCGATCCCATAAAAACACGGTGCGATGATCGGCGGACACGCGACGCGGACATGGATCTCGGAGGCACCGCCCCGTTCGCGAATTCGATCAATTAGCACCTTCATGGTGGTCGAACGCACGATGGAGTCCTCGACCAACAACACGCGTTTGCCCTGCAGCACCTCGCGCAGCGGCGTGTACTTGCTCTCTACTTTGCGCACCCGGTTCTTGCTGCCTTCGATAAAGGTGCGTCCCGAGTAGCGATTGCGAATCAGCCCCTCGCGGCACGGGACCTTGAGCTCGAACGCCATCGAATCGGCAGCCGCCTTGCTGGTGTCGGGCACGGGCACAACGATCGTATTCTCGTCGATCGGCACCGCCGCCTTTTCACGTTCCAGCCGGGCGAGTTCCGCACCCAAGGCTGTCCGTGAAAGGTAAACGCTACGGTCGTCCAAACTGCTGGCGACATTCGCGAAATAAACCCACTCGAAGAAGCAATGCGCCCTTCGCGGCGAGGTTGCGAACCGTTCGATCGCGAACTGCCCCTGGCTAATCGTGATCGCGTGCCCTGGCTGAAGCGAGCGGATACTTTCGGGCTTGAACCCCAGATTCAACAACGCGACGCTTTCGCTGGCCGCCGCGAACAACGGTCCTTCCTTGGCATAGCACAGCGGCTTGATTCCCAGCGGATCGCGAGCCACCAGCATATCGCCCACCGAGTTGAGGAACACCAAGCTATAGGCCCCATCGAACCGCGGCGCTACGGACTGCATCATCTCCACAAGCGTTGGACGGCGATCGCCAGATAGCTCGCGACTCAGCTCGTGCATGATGATTTCGGTGTCGGTCTCGCGAGCCAAATGATGGTCGTTGTCGCGGAGCAACTGGTCGCGCAGCAATTGATAGTTGGCAAGCTGCCCGTTGAAGGCGAAGCTAAACCACTTGTGCTTCTGCAAATGGTGGCGTTCGAAGGGTTGCGCGTAACTGCGATCATCCGCGCCGCAGGTGGCGTAGCGGACATGGCCGATACCGGCGATCCCGGCATATTCCCGCATCAGCGATTCGTGCTTCGCGCGATGCGATAAGCGGAACACCTCGCTGACCGTCCCCAACTCCTTGTAGGTGTCGATCAATTGATCACGGGCCGGGTTGTACGTGGTGATGCCCGCGGCGAGCTGCCCGCGATTCTGAATGTCTTGAAGCATTCGCGGCAACAAACGCGACGCGTGCTCAGGCCCCTGCTCGGGACACAGAGGACTCGTTTCGCCGCCCGGCAGGTGGTACACGGCGGCAATGCCGCACTCGTGAAAGATGTCGCTCATCGAAACGTGGCCTCGGCGCGAGGCTTCCTTGCGGGAAAAGGGCCGCTCATCGGCGAACGAGGCCACAGTCTAGGGTCACAGCGACGTCGACACAAGCAACGCGCCGAAAGAACCGTGTCGGGAATCCGCGAACGACGATTCGCGAACGGTCCAGCGCGGTCGAGTTCAGCACGGTAACGCCGTGAATGGTCGAGCCAAACAAGCGGATCGAACAGCCAAGGCAATCAAACAGCCAAGGCAATCGAACAGCCAGGCGAGTCGATCAGAAAAACGAGTCAACCGGCCTAGCGAATCGACCAGCAGCATCGCAGCCGCGCCGTCGCCACACGACAGCGCACCTCGCATGCTCCATGCCTCGCGATCGCCCAGCGGCGCCATCAACCCGCCATGCGAACGGAACGCAACGCTACGACGCGGCGACCTGAGCGAGCGTTTCCTCGGAGAGATTGAAGTTGGCGGAAACCGATTGGACGTCATCGTGATCGTCCAATTCCTCCATCAGCTTCAGCACCTGCCGAGCGGCGTCGGCGTCGAGATCGACCGTGTTGGCGGGCAATCGGGTGAACGCCTTGGAGCTCATTGGCACTCCGGCCTTCTCAAACGCTTCGGTCACGGCGACAAATTGATCCGGCCCGCACACGACTTCGAAATTCTCACCAACTCGACGCACATCATCCGCGCCGGCGTCCAACGCCACTTCCATCAGTTTGTCTTCCGGAGCCTTGTCGGCGGCGACGACGATGAGCCCCTTGCGTTCGAACATCCAGGAAACGCAGCCGGCCTGCCCCAGCTTGCCACCGTTGATGTCGAAAATCTTGCGAACCTCCGACGCGGTGCGGTTGCGATTGTCGGTCATGATGTCGCACATGACGGCGACACCGGCCGGACCGTAGCCTTCGTACACCGTCTCCTCGACGTTGCCGCCATCCAATTCACCCGTGCCCTTCTTGATCGCCCGATCGATGGTGTCTTTCGGCATACTCTCCGCGCGCGCATCGGCGATCGCATAGCGAAGTCGCAGATTCGCATCGGGATCGCCGCCGCCCATCCGCGCGGCGACGATAATCATCTTGGAGATCTTGCTCCAAACCTTGCTGCGTTTCGCGTCGACGCGTCCTTTGCGGTGCTTGATGTTCGACCAAGCGGAATGTCCAGCCATGATTGCTCCTCGCCTCTCAACCTTTCTCGTCCACTTACAGCGATCATCGACCTGAACGGGATTTGCCGGCGCCGGCATCGGTGCCGGGGCCAGCATCGGGTGTCGGTGGTGCCGCCGCTTTCGCGGCGACTGCCGCCCGCTTGGCTTCCTCGCCATCGCGGGCGTAGGCCTCGGCGGCCTTTTTCCACGCGTCGCGGGCCCCATCGCGGTCTTCGAGACGCTGGCGGATATCGCCCAAGTGCTCGAACAGTTCGCCGTCCAGTTCGGCATCCTTTACCGCTTGTTCGATCTCCCGCAGCGCCTCCTCGCTACGGTCCAGCTTGAACAGCGCCCAAGCCAGACTATCGCGATATGCTCGGTTTTCCGGTTCCGCCGCAACCGCCCGACGGCACATCTCCAATGCTCGACGCAAGTGTTGACCGCGGTCCGCCCACAAATAGCCCAAGTCATTCAGCGCCGCGATATCGTCAGGAAACTCGTCCAGCACTTGCTCAAGCCACTCAACCGACTCTTCCCAACGCCCGCGTTTCAAGGCGATGTTGGAAAGCACGAGCCGCGCCTCGCGCGCCGCCGCTCGATTCGCCGCGGTCGGTTCGGCGGCGTCGAACTTTTCCACCAGTTTGCGATAAGCCTGTTCAGCCTCGGCGTACCGTTTCGCGTGATAGGGAATCCAGGCCAGTCGAATGGCGAATTGCGGGTTTTCTCGACTGCCAGCCAGCGCCTTCGATGCCTTCGCCATGGCCTCGTCGGTTCGGCCCTGCAATTCCAACGATCCGGCCAAAAAGTAATGCCAAGTAGGGTCGCTCTCCGGCCTCACCCGTTCATCAATCGCTCGCTGCAGCACGCGAGTGGCCCGCGCTTGCTGGTCGGCACTGAACATTCCCAAAGCCCAAACCTGCATCACCAACGCCGGCGTGGGCGCACCTTCTTTAACCGCCGCCGCGAAAAACTCGTCGGCCGCGTCAAAACGCTCGCTCTCCAAAGCCAGTAGCGCCGCGACAAACGCCGTGCCACGGCGGCCGCCTCCCGTCTTCGCGCCTAATTCGATGATCTTCCGCGCCCGCTGTAACAGTTCGTCGACCCGGGCCGACGCGGCGTCTTTCTGCGAATCGCTCTCCTTCGATGACTTGCTTGCCGGCGAAGAACTCGAATCCACCGCCCGCGCGGTTGTGACTTTCGCGAGTGGCTCGACGAGTTCCGCGAGTTGGTCGGCGCTGTTGGAACGAGCAACGGCAGCCAGCGTTTCCAGCGTCTCGTCCAGCTTCCCCTGGGAAACCAGCGTATCCCGTAGGCCAGCAATCACCTCGACGGTCGGCGCGCGTTCCAGCAGTTGGCGGAAGGCGGCCTCCGCCTCCATCGGTTGATTGGCGGTTCGCAGTTGGTCCGCCAACACGAACAGCAAGCCATCGTTGGCGGGAAAGCGTTTCAGAAGCTGGCGGAGACGATCGATCGCTTCTTGACCGGCCGTCGCGGCCGCGGCAACGTCCTCTGCCTTGTCCTGGTTAGGCTTCTTGGCCTGCGCGAGTGTGGCTCGAACGAGCAGTTCGTAGGCGTCGGGGCCGGCAGCCGACAGATTGGCATCCAGATACGGCCCGAGCAGCCTGAGGCAAGCGGCGGCATCGCCGCGGTCCAGCGCGACACGAGCCTCGTGATAACCGAGCATTTCCGGCTGGCTCTTGATCGAAGCCGCCTTGCGAAACATCGCCAACGCCTCGTCATGGCGTTTGGCTTGCAGGAAACTCTCGCCAAATAACTCGTAGGTTCGCTCGGGTTGCTCAAGCAACAAGTCTTGGAACTGTTTGGTGAGTCCGGATTTTTCCGGATCCGCCAGTGCGTCGCGAACCTGGGCAAAGGCCTTCGCCGCTTCGCGTGGCTTTTCCAGCAAGAAGTACAACCGTCCCAGTTCCATCTGGATCAGGACGCTGGTGAAGTCGGGAGTCTCCTGCGCAAGCCCCGTCGCGACCTGCTCGTACAGGCGGGCCGCCAGCGCCCAGTCGCGCTGCTCGCCCATCGCGGCCGCGAGCCGCATGAGTCGGGGCAGGTCGCTGGGTTCGGCTTTCGCGGCGAGCACCGCGTAGCGCGCGGCTTCCTCGCTACGCTCAAGCCCCATCGCCAGCGGAACGATATCGGCGAGCGGCTGGACGCTGTCGGGATCATAGCGCCACGCCCGCTGGTACTGCCGCAATGCCGCCGCGAAATCATCACGTTGGAAAGCGAGTCGCCCAGCGGCGCTGAATGCAGCCGCGAGCACCCGATCCTCTTCCGATTCAGTTCGGCTCCGCGCGGGTCGCAACAGCGTCACCGAATCCTCGAAATCCGAGGCAGCCGGCAACTCCGCAAGCGGCTTTCGTTCGGCTTGGCGTTCAGCTTGGCCTTCAGCTTGGCGTTCCTGGGCCCACCCGGCGTGGAACCTTGGGTCCACGCTCGGCCAGCCGATCGTTCCCGTCACCCAGGCGACGAACGCCATCAAGGTGATTCTCGCAGTGAAGTTAGCCGCAAGTCTGGCAGTCAGTCTGGCAGTGCAGTTGGCCAGAGCACCACTTGGAGCGCATCGCCAGATCGAACTCGCGGTCCTTCGGAACGAAGTTGCCATGGAGACGCCTCAATCAACGAGGTTTTTTCTTGGCGAGCTTCTTTGCGTCGCCACGACGCTCGTCGGAACGCGCCTCGCTCTTCCCCGACGATCGCTTTGATTTTCCGCCCTTCCCAGCATCATGCTTCCCAGCATCATGCTTTCCGGCATCATGCTT
>CAIXSC010001021.1 GCA_903921945.1 uncultured Planctomycetaceae bacterium | reverse complement strand
TCCAATCCCACTTCCAATCCCGCCTCCAGCGGCGACGGACAAGATGTCCGTCGTACAAAGGAGCGGACCGAATTCGACATGCGCGCGACGGACAAGATGTCCGTCGTACAAAGACGGAGCGGATGCCACGTGGAGGGTGGCTTCGCTCGGACGCTTTCCGCTCGGGTGCTGGCGGCTACGACGGAATTCAGTTTGTTGCGGTCGGTTTCGAATCCGACGCGGCTTCGGCCGAGTCCGCCGGGGTAGAGGGGGCCGGCGCGGCGGCACCCTCGCCAGGCTTGCCCGCGTGGAAGCGGGTGCCCGCCGCAATGGCGTAGGCGTGATCGCGATGCTTGCCAAGATCGGTGTTGTCCACCTGCAGGTCGATCGTGTAGGTGCGGCCCGATTGCGTGGTGCGAAGCACCTGGCGTTCGATGGTGGCTTTCGTTTTTCCGGGCAACTTGGCCGACAACACGTAACGAGCCCAGGCGTTGCCGCCGAGGACCAGGGGCCGTGCCGGTTCAAGAACGGTGGCACGCTTTTGAGCCACCTGAGCGTCAAGATCGGCTTGGACCAAGTCGGAGTACTCGACCACATTCGCGGCCGTCACGGTCGCGATGGCGCTCGGGGAATCCTCGGCCTTCACAATGATCTGCGGAATCCCTGTGCGTCCCTTCAGATGGAACCGGGTCAGCAACCCTTTTCCCTGGCTCGCGAAAGCCCAACCGTCGGGCGTCGGCAATTCAATGCGACCGCCATCAAGCGCCGGCAGTTGCTGCTCGATCTTCGGAAGTTGCGAGGCCGCGTACTGCTTGACGCCGGCACCGCCCCCGCCCCCACCGCCCGCTTCGCCGCTGGGCGATGAACCGCCACATCCAACCAACGCCGGCGTCATCCAAAGCAACGCCAGCGAAACGCTCAACCATGCCCATCGCGGGTCGGCCAACCAGAGGACCAATGGTGAACGCTGACGCATGGGGGAGCCTCCTGACGGGCGTCGCCGCGGGCGGGAGACGCTCGCTTCCGTTCCACGAACCGCACCAGACTAGGCCTCGGTGATCGGAATCTTGTCCTTGCGCACGTAGTGCTCGGCCTTGCCTTTGGCGTTGAGTTCGGCGGCCTTCGCTTCGGCGTGTTTTCGCTGATTGAATTCGTATAGCGCCACGCGTTTGTTGGCGTTGTAAACGCCCCAACAGAGCTTCACGCGAGTCGGTGTGGGCTCTTTGGCTTTCGACTTGCGTTTGGCCGCTTTGGCCTTCTTTTTCGGTTTACTGCCTTCCTCTTCGGAATCGCCATCCTCCGAGTCTTCCTCCAGCTCCTCGTTCTCATCCACCATGGCGGCTTCTTCAGCGGCATCGGCTTCGTCACGCAAAGCCTTGCGGTTGAGGATTTTTCGAGCCATCGATAGAACACCCTTCTTCAACAGACAGCAGCGGACCAGTAGGAACGGACGCGACAGGGCCAATGATACCGAAAACCCTTGCCGTGGCAAGGGTTGAAGTCCGCCACACGGACGCTGGCCCTAGCGTCCATAGCGTTCGATCCAGGCATAGATTTTCGGCTCGGCGGAGGGCGGCACCGAGTGGCCCTGCTTGTGGTTCAACAGCTCCAAGCGGGGAGGGTGCGGGGCCAGCAGGCGGTAGACGGGCAACGCCGCCTCGATGAAGGGCAGACCGCGGTCGCCATCGGCCGAGTCGCCTCCCACCAGCAAAAACGGCCGAGGCGCGATCAACGCCAGGAGCTCGTGGTGCTCCTGGACAAAGTTCGGCTCCCGGATTTTCTTACCCAAGTACCAAACCGCGTCCCAGTTCGAAAACCGGGTCCCGATGCCGCCTTCACTACTGACCGTACACGTGACGCGCTCGTCGAAGGCCGCCAGATACAACACCTCCTTGGCGCCGAGCGAATGCCCGACAGCCGTGACATGCCGGCTGTCGATGTTTGGTTCGGCCAGCAGCAAGTCGAGCGCCAGTTGCGCATCGTGCAGCATTTTCGCCATGCCCGTCGAGCCGGGATGTTGGCGTAGAAAGCGGTCGGCCTCGGTCGTGGCGATCCGTCCGCTGTCAAGCCACAGGTAATTACGCGGACAAATGCAGGCGAAGCCGCGTTGCGCAAGCTTCAGTCCGAAAAACTTTTCGGGCGGACCTTCGAGCCCGGCGGGCTGGCGAATGGTGTGGTCGACCGTCGAGTGCAGCACGATGGCGGCCGGTTGGGGACGCTCGGCGAGTGCGCTCCCCGGTCGCGGCCGAAGCACGTACGCCTCAGTCTCCCATTCGGGTCCGCTCGAATAGCGAATGCGTCGCCGCACGACGTCGCCCACCGTGTCTTCCTCCAGCACCTTGACCGCGGGCAGCGGCCGGCGGGCGATGGCGGGCATCCCGAGAATTTTGCTAAGCCACTCGGTCCGCAGCGATTCCCGCCGCTCGGCCCATGCCGCCGCCGTCTCGATCTTCGCTCCCTGCGAATCGACGAGCAGCGGTCGCAGCTTCGGGGCTTCCACCGGCGGATCGGCGGCCACCGCCCACCCATGCATCATGGCGGCCAAAATCAGGCTGACGGCGACGCTTCGCATGCCATGCTCCCCTCATCGAATTTGCGGAACAGCCCCGAGAATCGCAGACGCGTCACGCGACCGATTCCCGTTTTTTACCTCGCCATGCCACCGTCATGCCGTTCGAATCGCTCGACCGGCAGACGCGTCATAC
>CAIXSC010001020.1 GCA_903921945.1 uncultured Planctomycetaceae bacterium | reverse complement strand
GCCGCCACATGCCCTTCCCGCTGAGCGAACCGGAAAAAACTCCGCAGGGATGCCATGCGCCTCGCGATCGAGGATTTGGCGTAACCCGCCTCGTGCATCGCGGCGACGTAACCCCGTAGGTCCAACGTCGAGATCGCGGCCGCCTCCGGTTCGCGGCCACGCGCGTCGCGGAGGTATTCCTCCAACGCTTGCATGTCTTCACGATACGACTTCAGCGTCAATTCGGCCGCGTTTCGCTCCACACGGAGATACCGCAGGAATCGATCCACCACCGCCTGCATGGCTACTCCCGTTCGTCGTTCGACGACGTCGGCAAGATGAACCGATGGGTGAACACGCCCGAATCTTCGATCGCCTCTTTGACCTTCGCGCTCAGATTCACCGCATCGGACCAAGTGAAGCTCAGTTCGGGATCCGCCGCGAAGCGGCCAAGAGTCCGCAGCATCTCCGTCCGATGCGCGTCGTCGAACAGGAAGACGTAGCGTTCCTGTCCCTTGACCAACGCCAAAATCGTGACGTCGTTTTTCACAGCGGTTTCTCCAACGGACCGTGCGGTGAGCTGAATAAGACAGATATCGACGGACCACCAACGCCGCGGGAATCGACTTCCGCCCCGCGTGTGGTTTTTGCGAGGGAAAAATCGCCAAAACCGCGAACCGTGCCGATCGGGCGCCCGAGCAAAACGGCGGGCCGCCTGAGCACTGGGGCGTCTGTATCGATGAGCGAGGCCCGAGTATTGGCGAATCTGGGGCAAACGGCTTCCCGCCCGGTCGGTCCGGGTAGCGAACCGCCGGGCTCGAGCCCCGTGTCGGCCTCGAATCAGACCAGTCCGTTCCAGGTCGTTAAGCCCAGCGGTTCCCGACTGGCCCACGGTTCGCCATAGCGAGTGCCGATTTGCTTGCCCCAGTACGCCGCCTCGTCCCGTAACCGGTCAAGAAACGTCGGCGGGTCGGTGGGCCGGCCAATCGTGAATTGGCTCGCGAAACAGGCGATGGCGGCAAGCTTCGTTTCCCAGACATCGCTAATGTCAAGAATGAAAGCCGGCTGCGGCGTCATTTTCAAATGAACGCAGTAATAATAGTAGATACGCTCCGGATGAAACGGCGTGCCAGGCATGTCGGTCTTGGTAAGCTTCGCCCAAAAGCGAGCGGCCTCGACGAGCGCGGTGGCCGCCACGTGATCCGGGTGGGCATCGACCCAGTAGGGTGCGCAGAGCCACCGGGGCCGCAGTTCGCGAATCACGCCGGCAAGTCGCGCCCGCGCGTCGAGCGTCGCCTCCAGCGAACGATTCGGCAGTCCGAGATTCCCGCGATAATCCAGGTTGAGCAACGCGGTGGCGGCCGCTGTCTCCCGAGCCCGGATTTCGGGGTCGCCGAACGGGGTTGGTTCGCCGTTCGTCAGATCCAGCACTCCGACCCGCCGTCCCTCCCGCTTCCAATGGAGCATCGCGCCGCCCGCGCCAAGCTCCGCGTCGTCGGGGTGCGGGGCGATCACCAAGACATCCAGGGGCATACTACGGAACTCCTTGACTACGGCTAACGAATTGGACTGGACACGCCCGCCACTTTTGGAGACAAGGCATCCAGTCGCCGGATTTTTTTTCGATCGCAACAAGCTTGGTCCGCACCCAGCCGGGCGCGCGAGTGGCTTGGTTGAGGACAGTCGCGAGAGAAGCCATGAATCGTTTGCTAGGTCATAAGCGTTTCGCTCGGCGGGATTGGGCCGCCGCGATCTGGCTGCTGCTGAGCCTGCCCGCGACAAACGGCTGCGCCGTTTGGGATTGGATGCGGCCCGCCGCGAATCCCAATGCGGCCGCTCCCACCGCATCCACGCGAGCGAGCGGCGCGATCGGCGACGAAGTCGACCCGGAGGGGGACGTCGGCCGGATGGGCGACGAATCCAGTCGCGTTGCCGGACGAGACGACACGGCTCCCGATGTTGCCACTCGTTTTCGCCCTCGAGCGGCCGCCCGACGGAGCGAGAATCTCCTCCTGGACGAACGCTCGCGGCAGATCGAGCGAAACCTCGGACTCTAACGCCGCGAGAACCCGCAGCGCGGCATCGTCGCGTCGGAAGGCCAGCGCCTCGCCGTCGGCGTCTTACGACTTTCTCGCCTTGCCGTCTTTGGAACCGGTCGCGCCACGCGGAGCCGGCGCTTTAGGGTCGCGGAATAGTTTGGCGAGTTCCGTGTCAAGTTCCGCCGCGTGGACATTGCGATTGAGCACTCGGCCCGAGTTGTCGATCAGCAGCATGGACGGCAGGGTGAAGATTCCCATCTCGGTGGCGAGTCTTCCCTCGAGTCCGCCCGCTTCGTGCAGCTGCGGCCAAGTAATGCGATTGGTTTGAGCGTACTCGGCGGCAACCGCTCGATCGTTGTCCAGGTTGACGCCGATCACGGCCAAGTTTTGGCGCGCGTATTTGGCTTGCAGGTCTTTCAGCTTCGACATGTCCTGTTTGCACGGTTCACACCAGGTCGCCCAGTAGTGAACCAGCACGGTGTAGCCTTTGAGCGTGGCGAGGTCGACGGCGCGGCCATCCAGGGTCTTGCCTTTGAGTGGAATCGAGCGTCCGACCGATTCCAGTCGCAATTTGGCGCCGGCCGCCTTCTTGGCGACTTCCGTGGTCGCGAAGTTTTGCACGATTTTCGCGTACCACGCCAACGCGTCCTCGGTCTTGTTCGCGAATTCCTGGGCGATCGCCAATTGGAGCATCGCGTCGGCCGCGTCGGTCACGTCGGGGTAGGCTTTGACGAAACCTTCCAGCCGTTCAATCCAGCGGGCTTGCACCTTGGCCGGATCGGCTTCCGCGTCGGCGATTTCCTCGCTGTACTGAGCCAGCAAATAGCGGAACTCGACGTAGGCGATAAAGTCGTTCTTCGCCTTTTGCGTGCGAAGGCGTTCGCCCAGGGTTTGGAGTCGCTTGACACCTTCGGGATAGCCGCCGGACTGAACGGCAGCGCTGATGGTGTCGGCCAATTGGCGGATCCAGGTCGACCGCTCCTCGTCGTTTTTCGCGGCGCCGTACAGCTTTTCCAGGGTATCGGCACGTTGCGCGTTCAGTTCGGCCAAAGCGTCCGGCGCGGTCGCCTTCGCGATTCGCGCCTCGATCGCCTCCAACTCTTCGGTCATCTTCTGTAGTTCGGCGCTGCCCTCCGCCGCCATCGGACGCGAGAGCGCCGCGTTATAGACGCTGAAAAAGTAGCCACTCGAGGCCACAGCCGTTTTGTCGTCGAGCAGATTGCTGGGTAGATCGATGAGCCGCCAGGTGGAGCCGACTTGCACCAGCGTTCCCACGGCGATTTGGGAATGGACGCCAGCCGTTTCGATGACCGCGGCAACGTTTTCGTAGACAAGCAGATCTTTCGTCGAGCCATCCGATCCTTCCGGCAGCAATCCGGGCTGGGTCGCTCCGAAGTTGGTCCACACGGTTTTGTCGGATACGAGCTTTTGCTTGCGGGCCAAGTCGGCGAAGCCGGCGCGGGCCGCCGTTACTTTGCGTTTCACGTCTGCGGACTGTGTCTCGCCGAGGCCGAGCGATTCGAGTTCGTCATCGGCGAGCAGCAGACGTCGGAACCGGGCGTCGTCGCGATCGCGGAGGGCGGCGACCACCTCGGCCGTCACCTCTTCCGGGGAAATGGCCTGCCAGTCATCGATGCGGCCGTCCTCGTTTTCGTCAACTCCCCAGCGGCTGCCGGCTGTTCCCAGCCACCGATACTGGTCCGCCTTACTGTTGAAGTTGGAATCGATATCGCGGTAGACCTCGATGCCTTCGCGGAAATAGGCCCAGAGATCAAGTTTGTTGTCTTGATTGGTGTCGACGAACCGGCGGAGGATGATGCCGTTGGCGTCGCGAACGATCCAGCCGGTAAGGCCGTTGCCGGCGAGGTTTTCAACGGTGCATTTATCGACTTGTTCTTTGGCGGGTCGATCGTAGGGCACGTCGCGTTGCACGGGGGCCAATTCGAGTGCGGCTTGAGGGGTGGGTTTCGCCGCTTGAACAGATTCGGTGCCGCAGGCCCACAAGCCGGCGGTTGCCCCGAGGCAGATGACACTCAATCGACGTCGCGCGTATCGCAGCATGCCTAGAATCCTCCGCGTTGGACGGGTTCCGGAACGGACCCTGAATCTGTATTCGGAATGCGGGGTGGCGCCGTTTGAATGCATTGCGCCAGATTTTCCGGTTGTGACGGGTGGGGTGCGAGTGGCCCGTGGGAAGGCGAGTCCGGCAAAACGCCCGCGTCTCCACGCCTACCCGGTTTGACAGACGAACGGCTATCCATAGAATAGGCCGCAGTTCACTCAACCAGCCAGCCGATACTCGGTGCGAGCACCATCGTCCGGGTGCGTTGGTTTGTTGGAGGGCGCATAGCTCAGTTGGTTAGAGCGCGTCGCTGATAACGACGAGGTCTGAAGTTCGAATCTTCATGCGCCCACTGATGTCCAAGGTCCGAGCCGGCCTCGATGGACCGACTGTGAAGGATTGCCGTTCGCGGCAAGGATGGTCCGCGAGCGTTGCTGGAACCGTTCGAACCTCGACGTATCCCTTGTTGTCGTCATCGTTGCGGGGACGTAGCTCAATTGGGAGAGCACTGCCTTTGCAAGGCAGGGGTTGAGGGTTCGATCCCCTTCGTC
>CAIXSC010001019.1 GCA_903921945.1 uncultured Planctomycetaceae bacterium | reverse complement strand
CGTAGACCGAGGCATGCCTTTCTGCTGGATTTCGCTCCGAGGTTTCCACGATCGCAACAAATCCTGCGGAAAACAGACAATGCCCTTCCGTGGTAGTGGCGCTCGCGGTCGTATTCCCCAAAAACTGGCAAGTCCCGCGCAGAGATCGCGGGTGTCCGGGCTGCCGCGACTCGCTTGGCTGCGAGTTCTTACGAGCGACGACGCGGGCCAGAAGACGCGCGACGCTCGGCGGCTTTTTTTTCCGCCGCCACCTTGGCGAAGCTGTCCGCTTGGCCTGTGATTTCGAAGAGAAACCGGCTTGGAATTGTGTCTCGCGGCTTGCCCCACTTCATACGAGTCAACGCGAGCGAGAGCGTCAGCCGCTCTTTGGCGCGGGTAATGCCGACGTAGCACAGGCGCCGCTCCTCGTCGATTGCCTCTCCCTCCGCCGCGACGCTGCGATGATGCGGCAGCAACCCTTCCTCCATTCCCACCATGTAAACGTAGGGGAATTCCAGTCCCTTGGCCGCATGCAGGGTCATCAACGCAATGGCGTCCCGTTTGAGCTGCCTTTCCTTTTCATCCCCGGCGTCGCGGTCGCTTAGCATCAGTTCGCCGAGGAACCCCGCGAGGCTTGGCGACTCGTCCTCGTCGTCGCGCGCCTCGTACGCGGCGAGCGCGTTCACCACCTCCTCGACCGATGCCCACCGCGCCGCCTGCTCCTCGGGTTCGGCGTACAACCGCCGCAATTCGGCCTCATAGCCCACGCGGACAATCAGGTCGCGCAACAGCGGAGCGTACGCCCCTTTCGCAGCCCGCCCGCGAAACTCCTCGATCAGCCGCACAAACGACTCGATCGCCGGCCGGGCGGAGGGCAGCAATTCGGGAACATCGGCCAGCTTACCGAGCACATCCCAGAGCGGCACGCCTTGGGAAACGGCTCGAGCCAGCAACGCCTCCACCGCCTTGGCGCCGATGCCTCGCGGCGGATTATTGATGATCCGCAGCAATGAGACCTCGTCGCGCGGGTTGTTCAGCACCTTCAAGTAAGCGACCAAGTCGCGGACTTCTTTACGGTCGAAAAACGACATCCCGCCGACCAACACATACGGCAGTTTCAACCGCCGCAACTCGGTTTCAAATGCCCGCGGTTGTTCGTTGGTGCGAAACAGGATCGCGAAATCCCGCGGTTCGACCCCCGGATCCTTCAACCGCCTAGCGATATCCGCCGCGACCGCTTGCGCCTCGATCGTCTCGTCCTTGTGCTGGTCGATCCGCGGCTTTTCGCCGCCCGGCCGAGCGGGCCGCAGCACTTTGTCGTGCCGCTTGCGATTGTGGGCAATCAGCCGATTCGCCAAATCCAGGATGGCCGCCGTCGAGCGGTAGTTCTCCTCGAGTCGCACGACCCGCGCGTCCGGCCAGTCCTGGGCGAACCGCAAGATGTGCTCGACTTCCGCTCCGCGCCAGCCGTAGATCGACTGGTCGTCATCACCCACGACGCACAGGTTGCGATGCCGCAACGCAAGTGCCTTCACGATCCGGTACTGCGTCGCGTTCGTGTCCTGGTATTCGTCCACCAACAGATGGTCGAACAGCCCAGCCTCGGCTTGGCGAGCGTCCGGAAAACGGGTCAGGATGTCTTCGGACAACAACAGCAGGTCGTCGAAATCAACGGCGCCGGCGAGCTGCAACGCCTTCTGGTAGCGGCGGTAAGCCATCGCCGCCAAGTGTTCCTTGTCGGTCGCCGCCACACTCGCCGCCTCCGGCGGCCGAACCGCCCGCGTCTTCCACTGGCCAATTTGGCTCAACAAGTCGCCCGGCCGCAACAATTCCCCGGGAACTTTGATCTCCCGCAAGACCTGACGCGCTAAGCTTTCCTGGTCGCCCCGATCATAAATGGCGAATTTCTCGGGATACCCAAGCCGCGGGATATGACGCCGCAAAATCCCGACACAATGGGAGTGAAACGTGGAGATCTTCGGCTTGAGCTTCTTACGCGCGCCGAGCAGTTCGGCGACGCGGTGTTGCATTTCCGCCGCCGCTTTGTTTGTAAAGGTCACCGCTAAGATGCGGTTCGGCAACGTTCCGTGGCGAATCAGTTCCGCGATGCGAAAAGTCACCACCCGGGTCTTTCCACTACCCGCGCCCGCGAGCACAAGTAGCGGACCCTTCAGCGTGCGAACCGCCTGTTCCTGAGATGGATTCAATCCGTTGGCCATGTCGCAATCGTACGCCCCATCCCATCCAATGACGAGAGCGAGCAGGCTTAATTACGTCTCGGAAATATTTGACGCGCGAAAGATCACCAAGTATGTTTGTGGTTAATCCGATTGCGGACTCCCCTTACTCTCCCCTCACACCTCGACATGGATATCCCCACCATGACGAAGATGATCTGTAAATCACTGCGCACATTCCTAACGGAAGAAGACGCCCCCACAATTGTGGAGTATGGCATACTCGTGGGTTTGATTGCCGTTATCGGCGCCGTCGGTGTCGGCCAATTCGGCATCTCGCTGAATAACCTGTTTTCCGGCGTCTCCGATGTGCTGCCCTAGCCCGTTCGCGAAACAGACCGCAGTCTGCCCACGCTGATCGCCAACGCGTCGCTCGCGGGAAGTTTTTCCCCCGAGTAACTCGTCGAGAACGGATGAATAGCGGTCAAAGTTGGCCATGGCCGACATTGACCGCTGTCCGTCACGTCTCGCAAGTCTCCGCACGGCGTCATGCCGGCCAGTTGTATCAACACTGGCCGGAGGGTGGCCAAGCGTCGGGGTGTTTCGCAGACCGCCCCAGACCGGCTACTTTTCGATGCCCAACAGTTCGATTTCGAAGACGAGCGTCGAGTTTGGTGGAATGGTTTTACCAGCCCCTTGCTCTCCGTAAGCCATTTCGGAGGGGATGACAACTTTCCACTTGTCGCCCACTTTCATCAACTGCAGGACTTCCGTCCAGCCTTTGATGACCATGTTCACGCCGATGGATAGCGGTTGCTTCCGGGCGATCGAACTGTCGAACACCTTCCCGTCGATGAACGCGCCTTGGTAGTGGACACTCACCTTCTCCTCGGCCTTCGGGGCCGCGCCTTCACCCGCCTTGAGCACTTGGTACTGGACGCCGCTGGGGAGCGTCGTCACTCCTTGGTTCTTGGCGTTTTCTGTCCTGAAAGCCAGGCCGTCCTGCTTGTTTTTCTCCGCCATCGCCCGCAAACGCTCCAGACCCTTCTGCTGGGCCGCGGCCGCTAAACCTCCCAACGCCTCGCGGATTTCCGCCTCGCTGTACTTCGGTTCTTTGCCCGCGAGCATGTCGGTCAAGCCGGCTACCAACGCGGCGACATCGAAATCGATGCCGTCATTTTTAAGTGCCCGGCCGACGTTCATGCCGACACCGTAGCTCGCTTTGGAGATGTCGATGGCCGGCGCCGCAGCAGGCGCCTTCGCGGGCGTCTTCGCAGGAGCCTGCTCCTGGCCGCTCGCCGTGTCGAGACCGCCCCACAACGACGCAATCGCCACTACCGCTGCCACCAAATTCAGAAATCGCCAAGCCATTCAACACCTTCGCTTAAAGCACTTTGGATAGGAAGCTCCTGGGAAAATCTAGTGAACCGATAGCAAAAACTCCAGTCTTTGGCGCATCCAGACGTGGCGAAACCGCCACATCGGTTGCCGATTGCGCGATGTGTGACGGCCACGATACGCTCGGAGAGCACCAAACGCCCCTCGGCAAGTGGATACGCTCGCCCGCGATTCGTCCCTAAGCCGTGTCATTCGCCGGCGAACGAATGAACCAATCGGCGACGTTTTCGAACGGCACTTGGGGGTCGAGCGGAAACAGGGGCCGGGCACATCGGCGATGGCCAAGCGACTTGACGTTGGCACTGGTGGCGCCCGGCGCATCGACGTCGATCTTCAACGCGCACCACTCGGCGAACATGTGGGGTTCGCAGTGGGGCGACTTCACGATCACCATGTTGAACCGCCGCGGGTCCTGGCCATGCGCGAGAAACCAGGAGCGATCAAACAAACTGACGGGCCGCGTCCCGACGACAAACGTCAGATTGTTCGCTTCCAGAACGGCCGTGGGACCGGAATCCCATGGCCATCCGAACGTTTCGCTGCGGAACTTGCCGTCGGAAAGCAATCGAACGCGGGCGGTGACCGGCAACGGTTCGAAACGCGGGTCGATCGCGCCGCCCAGCGTCACCGCGACCTCGGCCCCGATACCGGCCGCCATTGCCCGACGGACAGCCTCGGGATCGACAATGGGAGCCAATACTCGGCCGCGGTATCCCTGTCGCATAGTTTCCCGGACGATCGCGTTACTATCGCCAGAGGCGCCGGAACTGGTCGCATCAGCCGCGTCCATCATGACGACCGTGCCGTGGTCCACCGCCGCCGCGCGCCGCACGCTTTCTTCCAAACTGGTGAGCGGCACTCGCATCCGTTCGTGATCGCGCCAAAATAGTTCGGCCAGTTCCCGGGCCCAGGCGGCGGCCAGTGTCGGGTCGCCATCGGTCACGACAATGGCATTGCTGCGCAGTTCCGGCACATCCGTGAACGGATTGCCCCACATGACGGCGGCCGCCAGTCCTCGCGGATCGGCCTCCATCTCCCGGGAACGCTCGATGCAATGGCGAATCGCGCCGGTTGCCGTGATCAGTTCGTCGCCACGCACCAGCGCTGGCAGTTTCACTCGGGCCATCACCGGTCGGGCTCCGCGCAGGAGAATGTTCAACAGCAAGCGCGCGGCACGGGCGCCGGTTTCGACGAAATCAACATGCGGATACGTGTGATAGGCGACTACGGCATCGCACTGACGCAGCATCCGGTCCGTAAGGATGCCGTGAAGATCCAGCGAAATGACGATCGGCGTCCGCTCGCCAAGAATCCGCCGCGCCCCTTCGAGCAAACAGCCTTCCGGGTCATCCTCGCCTTCCGCCTGCATCGCGCCGTGCAAACAAAAGTAGGCCCCATCCACCGGTCCCTCGGCAGCGACTCGCCGCAGTTCCTCCCAAAACTCGCTGCTTAACCGCGCAAAACCATCCGCCGAGAGAACTCCGCCTGAGGTATTCGCGTTACCGCCCCACGCCGGCGCCAACCGCACTTGGGGTTGGGCTTCGAAGACTCGCAACGCGCCAGCGATCTCCTCGCCACAGCCCCGATGATGCGCCAACAGCGCGTCGCCACGCGCGACTCGAAAGTCCGAGTAGGCACTGGGGGCCGGATTGAACGTCGACACTTCCTGCTTGCATTCCGCGATCACGATCCGCATGGCGTTCTCTCTTGAAGTTTGTTCGCGATTCAGAGGGCTGCAGTCCGAGTCGAAAGCAGCGGCGGTCATTCGGGCGACGATGCGCTGGCCGCGAGCGAATCACGGCCGCCCATCACCACGCGTTCCCATTGACGTTCCAACCGTCGGGGCGAGATCGTGACAGCCGTGCCGATCGTCTGCGCGAACAAGGATACGCGATACTCTTCCAACAACCAGCGGTAGGTCTCCAATTCGGGATCGAACCGGCCGCGCGCCCGATCCCGAGCGCGCCGCTCGTCGTATCGCGTCCATAACCGTTCCAACTCCTTAGTCGCCTCGCGATCGCGGTCGGCATGCGTGCCGACCCGTTCGAGTCGTTCGCGAGCGGCGCGGAAGTAGCGTGGAAATTGCTGCAGCCATTCCCAGGGCGTTTCCGTGAGGAAGTCGCGGGCGAGGAGCCGATCGAGTTGCACTCCGACGTCGCGGGCCGCATCCGGTGGACGGTCGGGAGAAAAGCCGGCGAACGCGCGCCGCAACGCGTCGTACGCTTCGACAAGCGGCGCGACCCCATGGACCACATCCACAACGGCCGACTCCAGACCATCCCGGCCTTGTCGCAAACGTTCGCGAAACGTCTCCTCCGTCCGCGGCCAAGGTCGCACCGCGAGGAATGCCCGGTCGACGATGAGGTCGCCAAGTTGCCCGTCCAAACGCTCGGGACGCACCCGGGCCGCCAACGACTCATGCCACTGAAGCCGCCCTGGCAACCAAGCGACTTGCTCCTCAACCGCCGCTCGATTCGCCAACGCGAACAGCCGCCGCAATCCGCGTCGCATCCGCCGCGCCGACTCGTCGCGCGAATCCAGGAGTTTCAAGTCGACGACATCCCCCCGGTCGATCAGCGTGGGGAAGGCGGGTAACGCGATTCCTCCCCGCGACAACTGAATCGATGCGGACAGTTCGCCGCCCGGCAGGCCAACCGGCCATGCGACCAAGCCGCAGCGGGTCCAATCGGGATCGGGAAGTTCGCGAAACGGCACGGAACGCACCCCGAGCCGTTCCCAGATCCGCTGAATGTCCCGCCCCTCCGCCACGATCTGGCCGGCCGCGTCTACCACCCGCAAATGCATCGTCAAATAGTGCGGCAGTTTTTCCAGTTGGAACTCGGCAGGATCGATCGCGCGGCCCGCTAAATCGCCGAGCAGATCGGCG
>CAIXSC010001018.1 GCA_903921945.1 uncultured Planctomycetaceae bacterium | reverse complement strand
TAACAGATCTCGTTGCGGAGCCGTTCCAATTGTCGGCGAAATGTCGCGTCCGAGGCATAATCCTCGCGGCGATGGATCGTGTGGAACAACTGGCGAAAGAGTGCCAGAAGGCGTTCTCCATGCCTGCGGTTCCGTTGATCGGGATGATCGACCAGGAACTTGACGTCGCGGATGAGGCGGGCCAGGCAAAACTGCAATGCGACGTTCTCGTTCAAGGACATGTGTTTTCGACAGGCACTGAGGCAATCGCAGCCCAATAGGCCGTTGAATTCTCGTCCTAGCACCCCCATCAGCACGTCGCTTCCGCGCGATGGCGAAATCTTGAACAGGGTGTAGGTCAGGGCGCGGAAGCACCAGGTCCACCGGCGGCGACCATTGTCCTTGTGCCCCGTTTCGTCCACGTTCAACCGCTCTTCCGATGCAAGCAGATTCAGCAGCTCCTCGTATGGGTCCTTCAGGCTCGCGCTGACCTTGTTGACCACCTTGGCGATCAAGCACTTGCTGACGCGCGCCCCAAGCACTTCGCGGAAGAATTTGTGGATGCCGAAAATCGACATATGGCAGACGCCCTTGATCCCATCCAACTCGTGTTCGGCGAACTGCTGCCGCTCAAGGCCAATTCGGTAACTTATTTACGGACGAGGTCTTGCGCTGATCCGTTTGAATCACGGCCGGGCGGCTCGTGCGGATCTGTCAGCGGTCTTCTGGCGGCGAGTGTGGGTTCCAGGTGTACTTGCACGTGGCGGATCGCCACACGTGCGTGGATTCCGCCTCATGGCAGGGCCATGCTAGGCAAGAAGCTCCTCCAGCACTCGACCGCGACTGATTGGCAGTGGGCGTCCCTGGGCGTCATGCACGATCGTTTCCGGCGGGAATCCCAGGCACGCAAAGACCGTCGCCAGGTAGTCGCTCGGCCGAACCGGGGTGGTGGTTGGATCGGCCGCGTGCTTGTCGGTCGCGCCGACCACGATCCCGCCGCGAATGCCGCCGCCCGCCAACGCGATCGAGAACGCGCGGCCCCAGTGGTCGCGTCCCGCTCGCGCGTTGAAACGCGGTGTGTGTCCGAATTCGGCCACCCAACAAACCAAGGTCTCGTCGAGCAGCCCGCGATCGGAAAGGTCGGCAAGCAACGTCGAGTAGACTTGGTCCATGACCGGCATCAGCCAGCCTTTGAGGCTTTCGTTATGCTTTTCGTGCGTGTCCCAACCGCCGCCATTGGGACGCTTTTTGTCCTGCGACATCCAGTTCACCTGCACCAACGATACGCCCGCTTCGACGAGCCGTCGCGCCAACAACACGCTCTGGCCGTAGGCATGGCGCCCGTAACGTTCCCGAGTTGCCTCGTCCTCGGCCGCGATCTCGAACGCCCGCCGCGCCGCCCCACCCGCCACAAGCTCGACCGCCCGCGCGCGGTAACGATCGTAACTGGCGAACGCCGCGTCACGCTCAAGCGAATGGAGCGCGGCGTCCACGCCCGGCTTGAGCCCGGAATCCGGCCCGCCTTCGACTCGCAAATCCGGACCCGCCGTCCATCGCGCATTCAATTGATCGAGCAGCGAGCGGCGTTCGCCCACTCGGGCCATCGTCAGGCCCGCACGCAACTCGCCACCAGGAACCGTGAAATCGGGCAGCGATGGATCGCAATCCAGGAACCACGGATCGTACTGCCGCCCGAGGAAACCGGCGTCCGTGCCCGGCCAAGGATCCTGCCCGTTGTTGTTCGCCATCCGTCGCGGCAAAGAAATGGAAGCGGGCAAGCCACCCCGCGCTGGTCGCAATGCCTGGACAATGGCGTTGTACGACGGCCAGTCGTTCGGCCGTCCCGGCCCGGCATTTTCCCGGCTCAGCGGAACATGGGGGACGCCCGTAAGCATCTGGTACCCGCTTGTCGAATGAGCGCTGTCGCCCGTGACCATCGACCGCACGACGGCGATCCGATCGGTCCACATGGCCGTCTTCGGCATCAGTTCCCCGGCGAGCAATCCTGGGGTGCGGGTCGCGATCGCCCCGAATTCGCCGCGAATCTCGGCCGGCGCGTCAGGCTTGGGATCCCAAGTCTCATGGTGGGGGATGCCCCCCGAATTGAAGAGCACGATCACCGACTTGGCCCGCACTCGCCGCCCCTCGGATTCCGCTCGAGCCCGGCCCCGCAGCAACGCGTCGAGACCCAGACCGCCAAGTCCGATGCCGCCCACGCGAAGCCACTCGCGGCGATTCACCCCATCGCACAGCCGCTCGCTGTTCGTCCAAAAACCAAGCATGGTCGCTACCTCCCCACCTGCCGCAAATTCACTCCGCCAAATCGTACCGCGCAACCGGCAAAGTTGCTTGACGGCTTTCACTTCAAGCATTCGACCCTCTGAGCTTTCGCCCGTGTAAGCCTGCGAGCGACACTCTCCCGTTTGCGGCCCCGCTTTAGGTTCGCCGCGCTGATCTGCGTCGTGCTTGCCATCGCGTCCAACGTTTCCGCGCAGCCACCGCTCAAGCCGGGAGAGCAAGTGACCCTGAGTTTGAATGCGGGTTATCGGGCGTACAACGAGAAACCGTGGAATATCGCGACTAACCGCTATCTCCGGCTACAGGCAAAGCCACCCTGTCGGCTCGAGTAGGCAGTGGCAACTTCCGCGAACTAGACTTCTGCTTCCCTGCGTTGGAGCGCTCGCTGTCGCTTGGTGGCCGGGGATCGCGTGCTTATCCCGCCAAGCCGGACATTCGCCTCAATCACCATCATGAGTTTGAAGATGAAACCCTGGTTTTCATGGGGTACTTTGGTTGATTTGTGGAAGTCGCGGCGAGAACGCTCCCAGGCCCGTCGCGGCCGCATGGGCCGCAATCGCGAGCGTTTTTTTCGGAGCGAGCCGCTCGAACCTCGCATTCTGCTCGCGGCGAATCTCGACTTTCTGGCCAGCGCCAGCACGCCCCAGCAACTGACGCTGCTCGCCGATTCCACTCGCGTGCAGATCGTGGCATCGAACGATCCCTCCCAAGTGCTCGCCTCCGAGTTGCTCGCCAATATCACGGGCGGCGTCCGGGTCGCGGGAAATGGCTTTGATCTTCAACTGACCATTGATGCCAGTTTGCCAGCCATCGCGGGCGGCGTGGCGTTCGATGGCGGAACTGGCGTAAATACCCTGATCGGGCCGGCCGCCAATGCCACCTGGACCGTTCCCGGCATTAATACCGGCACACTCGCCTACGAAAACGCGGCAGTTCAATTCACGGGTGTCGAAAATCTCACAGGTGGCGCCAGCGGCAGCGACCGCTTTATCGTGCTGCCGAGTGGCCGTCTGAGCGGCACGCTACGCGGCCAGCCAAACGATGCCGACAGCCTGACCGTCGAACTACAGGCCAACGTCAATACCCAAACATTGGCACTCGTGGCTGGTGCGACTCCCTCAAGCGGAATGGTCCAACGCAACGGGGTGACCGCGGTCGCGTTTGCCGACATCCCACAAGCCATCGGCCTGACGGTGGTCACTACACCGCTCGCCGATTCCGTCGAAATGGTTACTGGCCAAACTGCCGGCACGCTCGACGTACGGAGCACCAACGCGGTCGCCACATTCGCCGCGGTGAACGTGACGCTGCGAACGGGAGTCATCGTTGGCTTGGATCTAGCGGGCGGAAGCGACTCGTTGACGATACCGGCCGCCACCATGGATCAACTGTTCCTTGGAGGCGAGATGGAGGCTGATGGCGGGGCTGGCGCCAACACGGTCGTGAGCCAGGCCATGCTGAACGCCTGGAGTATCACCGCGCTCAACGAGACCACGCTCAACGATGTCGTCCGTTTGTCCAATGTGCAAAACCTGACCGGGGACGCGGGGCGGGATCAGTTCATTTTCGCCAACGGTGCCGCGCTGAACGGCACGGTCGATGGCGGCGGCGGCCAGAATACGCTCGACTATTCGGACTACCAAACGCCCGTCTTCGTGAATTACGGAACCAACGCCGCGACCGGGACTCTTTCGGCCCTTCACTTCGACACGCTTGTCGGCGGCTCTGGCAGCGACACCATAACGGGTCCAACGATCGACTCGATATGGCGAATCGATAGCGAAAACGCCGGCGTTATTGAAAACGCGGGGACGACCGTCCTGAGTTTCTCGGCGATCGAAAACCTGACCGGCGCCGCTACGCGGCGGGACGTCTTCATCGTTGAAAAAGAGGGCCGCATTGCCGGCACGGTGGCGGGGTCGTCAGCCGGACTTGGCGGATTGATAGTGCAGAATCCGGACGACGAAGACGACAGTTTCACGGTCGTCAATCCCGAGTCGGGTGGCCAATCGAAGACCGTCACGGTCCATGCGAAGACGGTGACCTACGCAGGTTTGAATCCCTTGGTTCATGGCGCGCCCGACACCGATGCGGTGATTGCGGGAGGCGAAGTCGATAGTCAGTGGCGATTGGGCGACGCGACGGCGTCGGGCTTCTTGACGCTCAGCAATCTGTCAGGCCGCTTCTTTGATGCCGCCACGGGAACGCTGTCCACCTCGCTCACATTTCCCAAGCCGACTTCGTCGCTGACACTGGCGCTGGGCGAGGCGGCCACCGCGTTAACGCTTGAACCGATGGCCGGACCGCTGCATGTCGCCATTCAAGCTGGCGAAGGGCTCAACACGCTGCGAGCCTCCGACGGTGCGCACCACGTGTGGACATTGACAGGCTTCAACACGGGAACGGTAGATGGTTACGGCGCGACAGTGGCTTTCTCGGGTATTGGAACGCTTATTGGCGGTGATCAGGATGACACCTTTGTTTATGCC
>CAIXSC010001017.1 GCA_903921945.1 uncultured Planctomycetaceae bacterium | reverse complement strand
GTCGACATTCCCGCTCGAACGACTGCTCGC
The DNA here is from genome assembly GCA_903921945.1 of uncultured Planctomycetaceae bacterium. Lineage (GTDB taxonomy): Bacteria > Planctomycetota > Planctomycetia > Pirellulales > Pirellulaceae > CAIXSC01. Next base: position 6,913 of record CAIXSC010001017.1, on the reverse strand, counting down.
TGCCGAAGCGGCCGCCGCGAACTCGCCGGGGTCGACGGCGGACGGTCCGGGCGCCGCGGGTGTGTCGGTGATCCTGCTCTTCCTCAAAGGCGGACTCAGCACGATCGACACGTTCGACCTCAAGCCCCAAGCGCCGGCCGAGATTCGTGGCGAGTTCGAAGGCATTGCGACCAACGTGCCGGGGATCGAAGTTTGCGAGCATCTTCCCTTGCTCGCCCAGCATCAAGACAAGTTCTCGTTGGTCCGCTCGTTCGGCCACCGCAGTTCCGACCACGGCGCCGCCGACCACTTCATGCTGACCGGCTACCACCCGGTTGCCGGTTTCAACCCGAGCCTCAGCCCCAATAATCAGCGGCCAGCTCACGGTTCGGTGATTGCCCGGATGCAAGGCCCGCGGGGATCGGTCCCGCCGTACGTCAGCCTTCCCCAAGTGCATCCCAGTTCGGGAGCCGCGTATCTCGGTCCCACCTGCGCACCGCTCGGCATCACCGCCGATCCCAATTCCCCCGATTTCTCCGTGCCGGATATCGTGCCGCCGTTATCGCTGGCCGCCAACCGGCTGGACTCCCGCCGCCGCTTGCTCGCCCAGGTCGACCAACTGCAACAAGCCGCCGAGTTGGAAGCGAACAAAGGCGCGAAGGCGGTAAGCGTCTTTCGTCAAAAAGCGTTCGATTTGATGACGTCCCCCGAAGCCAAGCGGGCGTTCGACATCCACTCCGAGCCGGACAAGCTTCGCGACCAATATGGTCGCACCACGCTCGGTCAGTCGTGTCTGATGGCGCGGCGGCTCGTCGAGGCGGGCGTGCGATTCGTCTCCATCGACCACAGCAATTGGGATACCCACGACAACAACTTCACGGTGCTGAAGAACGAACTCCTGCCGGCGCTCGACCGCGGCTTATCGACGCTCATGAGCGACATGTCCGATCGCGGTATGCTCGGTAAGACCTTGGTCATTATTACCGGCGAGTTCGGCCGCACACCGCGTATCAACCGCAACGCGGGCCGTGACCATTGGGGCCCCGCTTTCACGGTCCTCTTGGGCGGCGGCGGCATTCAAGGCGGCCGAGTGATCGGGGCCAGCGATGAACGCGCCGAAAAGCCGGTCGGACAGGCCCATGGTCCCGAAGACCTGGCCGCCACCATGCACCATCTGCTTGGTATCAACCCGCAGCACGAATTCCACACACCCGAAGGCCGACCCGTCAAAATCGTCAACGATGGCCGCGTGATCCGGGAGCTGCTGTAATGCCGAGTGCCACCGAGCCGCCCGCCAGTCGTCGATACTTCCCCGGCATAGCCACGAAGACACCGATGGCCCGACCTCTACTCCCTTCCGCACAGACAATAGGGCGGCTGGTCGCGCTCGCCTGCGTCGCCTGCGGCTTGGCTGAATTCGCTCGGATGTCGCCGGCCGCGCGGGGCGAACCGCCCGGCACGTCGTACGTCTTCCCCGCCGGCGCTCAACGCGGCACCCAAGTGAAGGTCAGGATCGGTGGATACTACCTTCACGAGCGTTCGAACTTCGAGCTTCTCGGCTCTGGAGTGACCGCGCCGGCTGAAATTCAACGCGTTCCAACCCTGTGGTTCGAAGGACCGCTCGTTCGCCTTCCCGCCAGCCAACGCTCGGAGGATTACCCGCGCGACTATGAAGCCGAACTCGCGATCGCCGCGGACGCGCCACTGGGCCCGCGTCTATGGCGCGCCTGGAACGGGCAAGGCGGCACCCCGGCACGTCGGTTTATCGTTGGTGACTTGCCGGAAGTCGTCGAACAGGAGATCGACGGCGAACCGATCCCGACGCCGGTCAAACCGCCCGTGACGATCAACGGTCGCGTTTTCCCGCGGGAAGACGTCGACATTTGGACATTCGAACCGCCGCTCGATCGGGTCACCACCTGCGCCGTCGAGGCCGGCTCGTTCGGATCGCCGCTCGAAGCCCGCATCGAGGTCCGCGATCCTGCGGGCACCGTCATCGCGGAAGCGACAGGCCGCCCCGGCGCCGAGCCGCTGATTCAATTCACCGCGCGCACCGCCGGTCCGCACGAACTGCACATCCACGACGTCCGGGGCGAAGGCCTGCAGTCTTTCGTCTACCGCGTGACCGTCACCGATGGCCCCTGGGTCCAGTCCGCCGTGCCGCTCGGAGTGCTCGCCGCTTCCACCGCGAATTGGCAACTCGAAGGGGCGAATCTTCTCGGCTCGAATGCGGCGGTCGCCAACCGGACCGCCGCCGTTGAAGCGGAGGCGCCGCGATTTCCGACCGATGTCGTCGCCGCTGGCGCCGGCTCTTCGCCGTCCCATGCGTCGCTTGTCAGTTCGCGAGCGGTCGCGATGCGTTGGCAGATGGGCGATCGACTGACCAATCCAGTAACGATCATGCTCGACCCGCCCGCCACGCGCGACGGCTTCCAAGAGTTTCGCGAAACCGAACCCAACGACGACCAGCCGCTCGCATTCACCGGTCCCGCGATGCTCCATGGACGCATCGATCATCTGGCGGATCGCGACACCTGGTCCGTCGCGATGACGAAAGGCGTCGAGTGGACGGTGGAGACGCAGGCGGCGCGGCTCGGCTCCCAATTGATCGGCGTGCTTGTGGTCAGCGACGCCACGGGACGCGAAGTGGCCCGTGCGGTGAGCGACACGAACACCCCGGATCCGATCGTTCGCTTCACGCCCGCGGCCGATGGCGTATTCACGATCACACTTGCCGACCGCTTTGCGCCGTCGGCTCCGTCGGCTCCGATGCCAGCCAACGCCGAAACCGGCTCCCTACAGGCCAAGTCTGCCGTCGTTGCGGCGGAGGATCGCGGCGCCACGACCGCTTTGACGCGCGCGATGGCGAATGTCGCGCCGCGGCCGTATCGCCTGCGAATCGCGCCAACGCAGCCTGGTTTCCAGTTGGAAGTGGCCAACGATCAGTTGAATGTGGAACGCGGCGCGACCGGCAAGTTGACGGTGCAAGTCAACCGCGAAGGCGGCTTCAAAGAACCCGTGACGTTGTCGGTCGAGGGATTGCCGGAAGGCGTCGAGGTCGCTGAATTGATCGTGGCACCCAACCAAAATCGCGGCGAACTGATCGTGAAGCCCTCTGCGACCGCCTTGATCGGCCCGTCACGTCTCCGAGTTGTCGGACGGTCCACGGTGAATGGCCAAGCGGTGGCCGTTTCCGCGCGGATTCTGGCTCAAGGATTGCCGGGGCACGCTCCGAATCCGCCGGCCCCGACCGCCGGCTCGATCCGCGGCGTTGACATGGGTCCCGACCACGTTTGGCTTTGCATCGCGTTGCCAACGCCGTTCAAATTCCAGGGCGTGTACGAGATGACTTACATCCCGTGCGGCGCTGTTTCGCGGAAGTCGTACGTGCTACAACGAAACGGCTACGAGGGACCGCTGCAAGTGGAACTCGCGGACCGGCAAGCCCGGCATTTACAAGGCGTGACCGGACCGACGATCACGATTCCGGCTGGCGTCTCCGAATTCACTTATCCGATTTCCCTGCCGCCGTGGATGGAGCTAGGCCGGACGAGCCGCGTTGTCTTGATGGCGACGGGCGAGGTCGACGACGGTTCTGGCCGGCGCCACAAAGTTACCTTCACGAGCGGTGACCAAAACAATCAGATGGTGAACTTGGTGTCGCCTTCCCCGCTGCGCATCGCGCTGGATCGAGGAACGGCCGCCGCGACGGCCGGCAAGACAACTCCGGTGGTGGTGCGGATCCGGCGTGATCGAGCCTTGCAAGCCGCTGTTCGCTTGGAGATCGTTCCACCGCCGCACTTGCGGGGCGTTTCGGCCGCACCGGTCATCGTGCCCGCGAACCAAGAGGCCGGCGAATTGGCGTTGGCCTTTGGCGAATCGCCCGGACCGTTCACCGCTCCCCTGTTGATCCGCGCGACGGCCGAACGGGCCGGCGATCCTCTGGTTGCCGAAGCGTCGCTCGAACTGGTCCCCGTTCCGTGACCATTTCCCGGCAGGCTTTCGACCGCCTGCGGGATGCGCCTTGGTTCACTGGTGCCCGCCAAACCGACGTCGCATCCTGGCTCGCTCGATCCAGCGCGGCTAACGCCGAGTCGTTAGAGGCCGCGTCGGTTTCCACGGTGCCGGGTGTGCCCCCGGCGCCCGCGGTGTCCGCATCCCTGTCGCCCGTGGACGATTCCGGGGATGCACCGCGAGTCGTCGCGCCGTTGGCGATGGACATCGTGGCGGGAAAGAACGACCCGATTTACAACGACCATCCGTATCACACCAAAGTACCGCATCGCGCGATCATGCGGCACATTTTGCACCATACGCGTCCTGGCGATGTGGTGCTGGACGGTTTCTGCGGCAGCGGCATGACGGGTGTCGCGGCGCAACTGTGCGGCGACCCCGACACGTTGAACGACCTCGGGTTGTCCTGCGACGCGCATGGCCAACTACGCGACTCGGAGGGACGCCTGGCGGGCGAACCCGGACCGCGTCGCGCGCTGCTCGCCGATCTTTCCCCCTTGGCCGGCTTGCTCGCCTATCACCACAACCGGCCGCTCGATCCGGCCGCCTTGCGAACAGCCGTCGACGAAGTGCTTGACGACGTCACGGCGAACTGGGGGTGGTTGCAGACGACGCTGCACCAGCCAACCAACGATCAACTGGAACGGGCGCTCGAGTGGCTCGCCGCCAAAACACGAACCTGGCCCCTAGCCACCGATCCCGGAAAGCCATCCAACCGGCCATCCAACGGGCCATCACTCGGGCAGATAGACGAGCAGTCCGACGAAGCGGCGAACGGGCCCGCAAACGAGCAGCCAACCGATCCGGGCGAAGATGGGGCTGACGCTCGATCTGGCATGGCGACAAGGGCTCGCACTGCGGCGAGGTTGGACGTGAGGTCGGATGCGAGGTCGTATGCGCGGTCGGACGCGAAGCTGAACGCGAGGTCGGACTCGAGGTCGGATGCGAAGCTGGACTCGCGGTCGGACGCGAAGTTGGACAAACATTCGGACAACAAGTTAGATAAAGAGCGGGAGCAAGAGTCGGCTCACAAGTCGGGTGACAATTCCGATGAAAGGTTGGGGGAAACGTCGGATCACAAGTCGGGGGAAAGGTCGGGTGACAGGCACGGCGCGACGTCGGATCAACACGCTGGCGGAATGCCGGATGGGTTGCCGTGGGCCGAACAGCAGTTCACGGTTTGGTCCGACGAGTTCGAATGTCCGAGGTGCGGGCAGACGCTCGTGTTTTTCGAGTCGGCGGTCGATGAGCGCACAGGGCGAGTGAACGATCCGATTGTCTGTCGGCGTTGTCGAAAGCGGACGCCCAAGCGGCAATTGCGGCGTGTTTTCGAAACGGTGATCGATCCCGAGCTGAACAGTTCGCGCTCGCGGGCGCGGCAGACGCCTGTGCGGATCAACTACGAATGGCGTGGGAAGCGGTACGAAAAGGTTCCCGACGCGTTCGATATCGCCTTGCATCAATGGCTGGAGGCGACGAAGGCGCCGTTCGCGGTTCCTTCATTGCGAATGCCGCCCGGCCGCGAGTCGCGTCGCAACGACGCCATTGGCATCTCGCACGTCCATCAGTTTTACCCGCCCGCCAATCTGTGGTTGCTCGGCGCGTTGGCCGAACGAATCGCCAAGTTGCCCGATCGACTCCGCCAAGCCGCGTTGCTTATCCATTCGGCGGCCAACGTCTACGCATCCCGACTCCGCCGTTTCCGAGCCGGGAAAAAGGGCGGCGGACCGCTCTCCGGGACGCTCTATGTCTCTTCGCTGAATACGCCGGCGAATGTGTTAAAGACGTTTGAACGCAACGGCCGCGTGTTTGTGGACTCGGCGGCCATCCTACAACGGATCCCGGGAGACGTTCGAGTTTCCGTGCAAAGCAGTACACAGTCGCTTGCCCCGCCGGGATCGATCGATTATGTGTTCGTTGATCCGCCGTTCGGCGGCAATATTATGTACGCCGAGCTCAACTTCCTTTGGGAGGCTTGGCTTGGCGTCGTTACCGACGCCTCGGAAGAAGCGGTGGAGAATCCAGCGACGGGTAAAGGGTTGGCGGAATACGAACGATTGCTCGGCGAGTGTTTCCGGCGGTTCCACGAGGCGTTAAAACCGGGTGGCTGGATGACCGTCGTCTTTCATCACGCCGACTCGCGAGTCTGGAATGCCGCGAAGGCTGCTCTCGACGAGGCTCGGTTCGCGGTCCGAGACGTTCGGACACTGGATAAATGCCAGGACAGTTTCAAGCAAATCAATAACGTCGGCAGCGTGAAATATGATTTGCTGATATCCGCCGAACGTTTGGCCACGACCATCGGCTCGCCACCGATCGCCCCGCCGTCCGCCCCGGTCGATGCCCCTCCAAGCGTCGCACAAACGTCGACCCGCACGGCTTCCCGCGGCAAGACCGCTCCTCAAAGACAATCCCGTGCCAAAGCGGCCAGAGTGACGGCTGAGTCTGTTCCCGCGCCCGGAGCGGCAGTTGAAGTTGCGGTGGTTGACGCTGTGGTCGCGGAAGCGAGGTTGGTCGCGGCCAGAGGACATGATGGAGGCGTGGTAGAAGCGGGTGCGGTGGCGTCGACCGGAGTTGTAGTGGGTGCGATTGCGAGCGGGACGTCGTTCGAGCCGACGGATGAGTCCAACAAGGCGTCCGCCGGGGATGCGATCGACTGGATTTGGGAGTTCGTCGACTTGCAATTGGCGAACTCGGACGAGGCACCGGATCGAGTCGAGCGTCTGCTGTACAGCCGACTGGTCGCCGAGTGCCTCTGTCGTGGGCGCGATGTGCCCCTCACCGCCGCCGCCTTCTATGCCGCGTTCCGCGATCGCGCCCAGACTTGACCCCGCAGTTCCGTCCGAAGGCGAAACAGCGGAAGAGTGCCTGGCACCGATTGCTGCACGAGCCGGCCGTTCGACGGCCGCATCCTGGCCGT
>CAIXSC010001016.1 GCA_903921945.1 uncultured Planctomycetaceae bacterium | reverse complement strand
TCGACCCGGCGAGTGGCTATGCCGACCGGGTTCGCGCGGAGGCACAGGCGTTCTGCCAACTGTTCCCCAATCGGTTTGTTCAGATCGATGACACTCGCGGCCTGTCGGCGGGGTTCCATTTGATCGAAGGTCTGTTTCGAGACGATCAACCGCTCTGCAAGCTCGTGTTGTCGGAGGCGGAAAACCGCGAACTCGATAAACGTTGGGACGACCTGTATTTCAGCACGGGCCTGATGGAGAAGATGCTCCGCGGCTTCGTCTTCTTTGAACGCAGCGAGCGGAATTTCCTGAAGCATCCGGATTTCGATTCTTTCAAAGAAGAGGATCCGGCTTTGGTCGACGACGCGACCTTGGCGCGGTTCGAACAGGTGTATCTAACGCGGTCGGGCGTGAAGCCTGGCGATCCGAATGCCGACAAGCATCCGGTCCATCTGTTTTTCTCGGAGATTCGCGATGGACTTAAGCGGCGCGACCAGCAGTGGCGGTCGGCGCGGGGCGTTTATCGGGGACAATTGCTGGAGTTCGCCGAGCGGGCGTATCGCCGGCCGTTGACCGCGGAGGAACGCGATGGATTGACGCGGTTGTACGACTCGATCGCGGACCAACCCGAGTTTGGCGTGGAACAAGCCGCGCGGGCCGTGGTGACCAGCGTGTTGGTCTCGCCGCATTTCTCTTGCCGAATTGACGAGTCGCCGGCTGGCGACACGGTCGCGCCGTTGTCGGATCTCGCCCTGGCGTCGCGGCTCAGTTATTTCCTGTGGGGATCGCTTCCGGACGCCGAACTGCTCGAACTGGCGAAGGCGGGCCGCTTGCGGGACGAAGCGACGCTCCGCGGCCAAGTCCGGCGGATGCTCGCCGATCCGAAGATCGACGGGTTTGCTCGCGAGTTTTTCGGCCAGTGGCTGCGGTATCGCGACTTCGCGGCCCAAGAGTCGGTGGATCGCCAAGTGTTCCCGCAGTTCGACGACGCGCTGAAGGAAGCGATGTTCGAGGAACCAACGCGTTGGGCCACGCACCTGTTGCAAACCAACGGTCGCGTGACCGACCTTCTGGCAGGCGATGCGACGATGGTGAATCGTCGTCTGGCGGATCACTACGGCATTCCGTTCAGCGGCGGGCAGAACGAGTGGCAACGGGTTGAAGGCTTGCGAGCACGTGGCCGCGGCGGGGTGTTGGGAATGGCGGTGTTCCTCGCGGCGAATTCGCAACCGCAGCGGACAAGTCCCGTGAAACGCGGTTTCTGGGTGGTCCACACGTTGCTGGGCGAACACATTCCCGCCCCGCCGCCCAATATCGCGCCGCTGCCGCCCAAGGAGACCGATTCCAAGGGGGCGACCATCCGGCAACTGCTGGCGGCCCACACGGAAGCGGAAAGCTGTGCCGCCTGCCATCGGCGGTTCGATCCGGTGGGGCTGGCGATGGAAGGGTTCGACCCGATCGGGCGGAGCCGGACAAAAGACCTTGCCGGCCGGCCGGTCGACAACGCGGTTCAGTTGCCCAACGGCGAGACGGCCCGCGGGATTCCCGAGTTTTTGAAGTTTCTCGAATCGGAGCGGACCGAAGACTATATTCGGACACTGAATCGCAAGCTTCTGGGATACGCCTTGGGCCGATCGCTAACCCTGTCCGACAAAACGCTGTTGGACCGCATGGCGAGCGTGCTCAAGCAAAACGATGACCGTTTTGCGCCGCTGCTCGAAACGGTGGTGCTCAGTCCGCAATTCCGCACTCAACGCTGCCGCGATTTTTCCGTGGCCAGCTTCCGCCGCTCCAACACAGGAAAGTGATCACCGATGGCACCGGAAACGAATCTGTCGCGACGCGTGGTGTTGCAAGGTCTCGGTTTGACGCTGGCGTTGCCCTGGCTGGAAGCCGCCCCGCGATGCGGCGACTGCGCGGAAGTGGCGTCGGGCCGTCGCTCACCGCAGCGGTTCGCCTGTTTGTTCATTGGCGACGGCATCTCGCCGTCGCGGTGGTGGTCGAAGGGGGATGGCGACGCGATGGAGCTGGGCGAGAGCCTCGAACCGTTGGCTCCGTACAAACGCCATTTGAATGTGATCAACGGCTTGTTCAACCAGCAGGCAGGCGGTGGCCATGCCCGGTGTGCGGGCAACATTCTGTCGGGCGTCGCCTTGCTCCGCGGCCGCGAGATTCGCGGCGCGGTCAGCATGGATCAAAGATTGGCTCGGCATCTGGAGGAGGAAACGTATCTGCCGAGCTTGGTGCTGGGATGCGAGCAACCGGTGAGCGGCTTCCACGAGAGCCAATACTCGATGGTGTACGCCTCGCATATTTCCTGGCAAAGTCCGAATTCGCCGATCCCGATTGAACTGCATCCGTCGCTCGCGTTTGACAGCCTGTTTGGCGCCCCGACCAACAAGCTGCAGGGAAGCATTCTGGATCAAGTCCGGGAGCAGGCCAGCGCGATCCGGCGGCGGGTCAGCGCCGCCGACCAGGTGAAGATCGACGAGTATTTGACATCGGTGCGAGAAACCGAGCAGCGGTTGCGCAAGCTGGAGAAGCAGGCGCAAGCCGACGCCCGCACCCCGGCCGCCACGCCCGCGGAAGCGGGTCGGCCCGCGATCACGGGGCCCGCTGGCGGAGCTCAACGGCCGCCCGCCGGTCAGCCCGCCGACTTCCGCGAGTACGCGCGGCTGATGTGCGACATCATCGCGTTGGCGTTCGAATCGGATCGCACGCGAGTGGCCACGTTATTGATGTCGCGGGATTTGTCGGGGCAGGTCTACCCGTTCCTAGACATTCGCGACGACCACCATAGCTATTCGCATTCCAACGAGGGCCGCGAATACGCGGCGATTGTGAAGTGTCACGTTGAACAGTACGCGCGGTTGGTGAAGCGGCTTTCCGAGTCTCGGGAGGGCGACTCCACGGTGCTTGACAACTCCTGCTTGATGTTTGTTTCCGAGCACTGGGACGCTCACAACAGCAACCAGGTGCCGGTGGTATTGGCGGGCGGCTTGGGCGGCGAGCTGCGGACGGGCCGATCGCTGGACTACATGAAAGCCGGCAATGACAAACGCAAGCTCTGCAGTTTGTACTTGTCGCTCATGGACCGGATGGGCTTGGAACTACCCGACTTCGGCGACAGCCGCGAGCGTCTCGCCGGCGTGTAGCCAACACTCCCCTTTTGTGCGACGGACATCCTATCCGTCGCGCGCACGCCGCCCCTCGTTCCGCCCCTTTTGTACGACCGCCCCCCTGTCCGTCGCGCGCCAGTCGCCCTCCGTTCTACCCCTTTGTACGACGGACATCCTGTCCGTCGCGAGCAT
>CAIXSC010001015.1 GCA_903921945.1 uncultured Planctomycetaceae bacterium | reverse complement strand
GAGTCGCTGAGGAAAGAATGGATCGCGCGGTTGTCCGCATGGCACGCTGACAGTCCGTCCGGATTGCTGCATAGCGCGTCTGGATGGGCGCTCCGCCAATGGAACTCGCTCCCCGATCAGCGACCCTCCACGGAGGGCCCGCCAACGAACCGTGATTGGTTCGTCAACTCGATTGGCCACACCTTTGTCCGGATTCCTGCTGGCACAACGACGCCGAATGACGAAGCGATGCTGAAGGAATTGAGCACCGCCATGGAGGAATTGCGGGCGGCTGGAGATCCTTCCGCGACCACCGTGCCTGCGGATGGCGAGTTTTGGATGAGCGATTGCGAGGTGACGACCAAGGCTTTCTACGAGTTCTACACGGACCCGCAGGTGCCCTCGGGGGATAGACTCACGAAGAGTATGCTCAACGATGAAACGCCTGCGGGCGCTAAGGCTCCCTATCCGATGGATGGAATCACTTTCGCCGACGCAGTGCTCTTTTGTAATTGGTTAAGTTTAAAGGAAGGCCGCACGCCGTGTTATACCCGGACTGGAAAGCCGATCGTCGACAAAACGAATGACGGCAGGAAATCCGATCTTTGGCGCTTTGTTCCGGAGGCGAACGGCTATCGATTGCCATGGGCGGCCGAGTGGATTCGGGCGTGCCGCGCCGGCTCGTTCACCCAGTACTCGCATGGCAACCATGACGATCGATTGCGGGACTACGGCGTTTTCCAGAGAAACAGCAACGGCAAGGTCGCGTCAATTCGCAGCAGGCGGTGCAACGGCTGGGGGCTCTTCGACATGCATGGCAACCTTTGGGAGTGGTGCAATGATCGAACGGAAACGGACACTTACCGCTACATCGTCCAGGGTGGCTGTTTCACAAGCCGCGTGGACGACTGCGGCGTCCAGCCCATTCGCAAAGAAAGCCCTCGGCGGGGCGCCTTGACCCGCTCCGCGCTGGTCGGAATGAGACTCGTCATTCGCCCGTAAAAGCCGCATGCAGCGGCACCGCCGCATCGCGGGCAACGATGCGGTCTTCCAGGACTGGCCGTTCCCCTGCGTGGAAGGACGGCCGTTCCCCTGCGTGGTTAGCGAATGGTGACGGGTTGGCCGGTGCGGGCCGATTCGGCTTGGGCTTGGCAGAGCACCAAGGCGTCGCACGCGAGGTCGCCGCGGAGGATTTCGGACGGGGCCCCGGCTTCGACGCTGCGCACGGCCTCGGCGATTTCCGCCGCGAAGGCCCGCGTTGGATCTCCATCGCCCAGATCGGGTGTGAGCGCTTGGCCATCCGAGTCGAAGATGGTCAACGGAGTGGCGCGGGCGTCGTGACCGGCAATCAACGCCAAGTCGTACAGCAGCGTGGCTTTTTCCAAGTGGATTTCAAAGCCGTGGGTGAACGGTCGGCCTTGTTGATTGATCACGCCGGAACTGGCGCTGACGACAAGCGACGGGTCGGCGAAGCGGAATTGCGAATTGCAGTATTCGACGACTTCGCCCCGCATCCGACCTTGGCAGGTCACCGAGGTGGGCATGCCGAACAGCAGGCGGATGTAGTGGGCGTCGTGGACATGGAGATCGATGAGCGGCCCGCCGACTTTGCGCGGGTCGTAAAAATCTTTCAGCCACAGCGGATCGGAAATGATCCGGCGGAAATGGCCGCCGAGCAGTTTGCCGTAGCGGCCGGAGGCGATCAGTTCGCGGGCGTGGGCGTACTCGTTGAAAAAAGGCAGCACTTGGCCTACGAGCAATTGTCGGCCGGCTTTCTGGGCGGCGGCGACGATCGCTTGGCCCTCGTCGGCGGATAGGGCGAGCGGCTTTTCGATGAAGACGTGTTTACCGGCGTGAAAAGCTCGGAGCGCGGCATCGACGTGCAGATCTGGAGGGAGGCAGATGTCGACCAAGTCGACATCGGGGTTGGCCAACAGTTCCTCCAGTTCGGCATGGCGGGCGACGTGGGACAGGTCGACTTGTTCGCCGGGCGGCCCGAAATTCCCCTGGATGCCTCGCCAATCCCCCGCCAACTTCTTCGGATCGCGAGTACACACGGCAGCCAGCTTCGCGGTCGGCACCTTCTGGTATGCCAAATAATGGATCCAGCCCATGAAGCCGATGCCAACGATGCCGATCCTGACCATGGATGTTTTGCCCTCTGAAAGTCCGCGATGAAGAGGAACTGGGGTTCCTGGCGGTTGGAGCCCGCGGGAGGAATGCGCGGCTCGAACGCCAATTTGACGGCCCGTATTCTACGGCATGGACCGGCGGCTCAACACCTCGCCGTCTTCCAGGTGCTTCGCCGGCCGTTCCATCCACTTCCGTCGGCTTCGGAAGCGACGTCGTTCCTGCACGACTCGCTTACGCGAGCACATCGCATTCGCATTCATGCAACTGGTGCAGGATGCGGTGTAGTCGTTCCAGTTCCACCGCGAGCGCGGTGGCGGCGGCCGCATCGAGCGGTCGTCGCGCCTCGGCTTCCGCTTCGGCCAGCCGTCGTTCGACGAGCCGTTCGAGCAGGCAGAGGTGTTCTCGTTCGAGATCTAGGAACATGGCGGATCTCCTTATGCACGGACGGACGAAGGCGATTCGCTCCGGTGATTCCCGGAGTCGGCCCTGCGGCCATCCTCCACGAAACGTATCCATCTGTTCTACGCCGGCCGACCGTGGTTGGTTTTCGGAAAGGGCTGGAACAAGGGGAAACAATGCCTTGTTGGCGCCCAGGAAACTACGCGAACCGGGGCGATGGAGGGGGCGCGTCTGATTGCATTTGCGGCGGGAATCGAACATGATGCTCAGGCGAAAAGGCGGTGAGGTTTCCGTGTTAGGAAAGCTGTGTCCGCCGAGATTCCCGGCCAGCTCGAACCGGGACCAGCCGTCGCCGCTCATGTTTTCCGCAAGGTTTATCTCATGGACTCGAACAGCCATATTTTCGACTTCGCTGTGGAGGGGCGCACGGCGATCGTGACACCCCGGTCATGCCTCACCGAGTTCGACTTCGCCCAAATCGAATTGGACGGCAAGCAAGTCGTAAGCTGGTTCGAGAAGCAAGCGGCGATCCACCTGCTGCTCGATCTGAAAAACTCCGACTATTTCGGATCGTCGGCCGTCGGCCTGTTCATGCGGCTTTGGAAGTGCGCCCGCACGAAGAAAGGCAAGATGGCTGTCGTCAACTGCTCGCCGCACGCGATGGAACTTCTGCGGCTGATCCAGGCGGAAAAACTGTGGCACATCGCCGCTACCCGCGAAGATGGTCTCGCGTGGCTCGCGACCCAGTAGGTTTCGGCCCGATCGATCGAGCGACGTGGCCTACCGATGCCAGATTTTGTCGAAATCATCACGACCGCCAGCACCGAGGATGAGGCGCGGGCGATCGCCGAGGGGCTGGTCGCGGCGCGGTTGGCCGGGTGCGTTCAGATCGATGGTCCGATCACGAGCGTCTATCGCTGGCAAGGCGATGTGGAAGCAGCGCAGGAGTGGCGTTGTGCGATCAAGACGCGGGCCGAGCTGTTTGCCGCGGTCGAACAGTTCATTCGCGAGAATCACTCGTACTCGGTGCCGCAGGTGATCGGCCTGCCGATCGTGGCGGCCAGCGTGCCCTACCTGGAATGGCTCGTTGCGGAAACCGAGCATCCGTCGGGGTGATGGGGTGTCGGGGGGGCCGCACGCCGATGCGCAAGTCGCACTGGGCCGCGTTTTTCGCTTTTCGCTGAGCGTCACCCGTTGGCTGCAGGGATGCCGCTCGAAGCCGATCCGCGAGCGGGCGTTGGACGGTTGCAAACCGGCCACGAGTTCCGTATTCTCTTTCACTTGGGCACCCGTGGCGCAATTG
>CAIXSC010001014.1 GCA_903921945.1 uncultured Planctomycetaceae bacterium | reverse complement strand
GACAGTTTGCGTTTGCCGCCGTCGCAGGTGTTCGCGGCCCTGGAGGCGCTCGAGGGCCAAGGGTTGGTGCTTCGCGGCCAGTTTGTCGTGGAACCGAATTCCGGACCGGCGAATGGCGGCTCAACCGAACCGCAATGGTGCGACCGACGGTTGCTCGCGCGGATCCATCGGTTGACCTTGGAGGGGTTGCGGCGGCGGATTCAGCCGGTGTCGCCGGCCGACTTTGTTCGCTTTCTCGCGCGGCATCAGCGGTGGAGCGGCGGTTACGGCGCCGGGCCGGAGGGCGTGCGGGACGCGATCGCGCAGCTGGAAGGCTTCGAATTGCCAGCCGCCGCTTGGGAGCGATACGTGTTGGCTCCGCGAGTGGCCGGCTACGACCCGCAGTGGCTCGATCAGTTGTTCTTGGCGGGCGAATTGACTTGGGGCCGGCTCCACCCGCCCAAACGCGACCCGCGCGAAGAGGCGTCGTACGCGGCGATGACACGCGCGATGCCGCTGTCGTTGACTCGCCGCGATGACCTGCCATGGTTGCTGCCGCCTGATCGGCCGGCGATCGATCCCGCCGACGGCGCCGGAGCCCAAGCCGTGCTGGAATGCCTGCGGCGCCATGGCGCCTTGTTCCTCCCCGAACTGCGCGGGCTGACCAAGCTGGCTCCCGACGCCGTTCAAGAGGCGCTACGGGAACTGGCTTCGTTGGGACGCATCACATCGGACGCGTTCGCGGCGGTGCGAGCGATCGTCGCCCGTGGCGAAAGCCCGCTCCGGGTCGCCGCCGTCGGCCGCTGGTCGTTGTTCCCCGGACTGTTCTTGGAACTGGCTGAGCCCGGCGATCGGACCATGACGCGGGCCGAGCATTGGTGCTGGCTCTTGTTGCGTCGCTACGGCGTGGTGTTCCGCGATCTGCTCGCACGCGAATCGGCCGCGCCTCACTGGTCCGAACTGGTTGTGGTGTACCGTCGATTGGAATTGCGCGGCGAGATTCGCGGCGGGCGGTTCGTCACCGGAGTTGCTGGCGAACAATTCGCGACCGAGGCCTCCGTGACGCAACTGCGGGCGACCCGCGACGAGCCGGTGGGCGATTGGATCGTGATTTCCGCCGCCGACCCGCTCAACCTCAGCGGCATTGTCGTGCCCGGACCGCGGATTCCCGCCACTCATCGCAACCTGTTGGTGCTGCGCGGCGGCGTCTGCATTGCCGCCCGGCGGGGCGGTGAAATCGAATTCCATGCCGAAGACGTGGACGAGCACCAACGCCAAGCGATTCGCGAACTGCTGGACAGTCCCCGCCGCCGTAGCTGGTCGCTCCCTCCACCCCATGCGGCCGCGTTTTCGTCGTCCGCGTCACCGGCGGCGGTGTCCGCCACGCGTCCCGCGGAGCCTTCGTCGCCGCCTTCGCAAGGGGTGGCAGCCAATCCGCCGGCGATTCCGCCGCCCGCGGCGAGCGCCGGGACGAAGAGCCGCCGGATTCGCGATCGCTGGTCAAGCTTCTAGCGAGCGGCGTGCGCCGGGGGTATCATGCCGCGTTGTCGCGGTATCGACGCCGGCGGTGGCAGGAAAGTCCCGTTGCCGCTGTTTTTGTCCCATTCCGCGGCGCGATCCCTCGATTTGTCAGGAAGGAACGAACGATGAGCCATTCCCATCTCTCTCGAGCGTCGCTGACCGCGGCTGCGGAGGCTGCCGGTCGCTCGACGTCCAACTTGGAAACATCATCCGCCGCTGTTCCGGCGACGGTGCCCGCGCGGCCGCTGGATGCCGTGATGTTGGCGATTCACGCCGACGCCGCGCGTGACGCAGCCGACTATCTAAAGGCCACCCGGGTTCCGTTTGGTGGCGAGTAACGCGGGACGCGTTTGTGCGGATCTTCGATCGCCTGATCGGCTTGGAAACGGAATACGCCATCGCGCCACCGGGTAACCCGGGACGCGCGGACTCGTTTGACTCGCGGCTGCGATGCTATCGAATGCTCGTGGCCGCGTTGGGCCGCAAGCTGCCGGTGGTCGAGGCGCAGCATTTCAAAGTTGGCGTCTTCGCCGCCAATAGCTCGGCGGTCTGGTTTGAAGCCGAGCGGTTCGCGGTCGACACGGGACTGATCGAAGGCGCGACGCCCGAGTGCCGTGGGCCGTTCGAAGCCGTTCTCTATCAGCGGGCCCAGGATCGACTTCTGGCGGCCAGCGCTGCCGAGTCGGCGGTGCCTGGCGGCTTCACGCTGTTGAAAAACGATCGCGACGCCGAGGGCAACGTCTACGGAGCCCAAGAGAATTACGAGGCCACGATCGCGACGGGCTGGCGATTGGCGGCGTGGCGTATCGGACTCGTGGCGTTGCTGCTTCCGACCGTCCTCGCGTGGCTCGGCATGTTCGCGATCGTTCTTGGCACGATCGGTGTGTTCGCACTGCTGGCGTGCGTCGCCTGGATGGCGCGCTGGACCGTGGGCGAAACAAAATACGAACCGTGGTTCGTGAATCCCCGCTGGTTGGCATCGAACGACATCGTCTCGCCGCTGCCCGAGTGGCTCGAACGCGTCATGCTCGTGTTGTTCAACGTGGCGATCGCGCCGGTGTTGCTCCCGATGACGTTGTTGATTTACGGGACCGCCTTCGTGCCGCAGCGCCGAGCACTGGAAGCGTTCCTCGTGTCGCGTGTCGCGATCGCGGGCGCGGGGTGGCTCGACGAGCAGGATCGATTCCAGCTTTCCGACAAGGGGCCGGCTGTCAACTGTCGCATCGGTTACGGCGACGGCTGGTTGCGACATCCCATGTTCAGCTTTGGCCATTTGCTGAAGTCGTTCGTCGGCGAGTTTCCGTTCTCGCCGCGGGATTTCGCCGATCTGTTTCGTCGCCGGCAACGCCTGCAGATTTCGATCGGCGATTCGAACATGGCTCCGTTCGCGGAACTGCTGCGGATCGCCACGACGACACTGGTGCTGGATGTGGTCGAAGGCGAGATGGCGGCGAGCACCATGGACATGGCCGACAACGGCCTTGCGGGAGCCGGTTTGGGCGCGGCATGGCCCCAGCTCGCCCGGCCTGTCGACTCGCTCCATGCGATCTGCGCCGACCCGGGTCTGGAAACGCGCGTCGCACTGCGAGACGGACGGATGGTGACGGCGATTGAACTTCAAGGCTGGTATTGCAACCGGTGCGCCGCTTGGCTCGCGCGTCAGCCGAACGTTTCCAATCGTGTCGCTTGGGTGGTGCGACAGTGGCGCGAAACGCTCGATTTGCTCGAGCATGACCCCGCATCGCTCGCGGGACGACTGGACTGGGTTGCGAAACGCCGCATGCTGGACGGCACCCGCGGTGTCTTGTCGCGCGAGGCCCGCAAGAAGATCGACCTGCGTTATCACGAACTGTCGGAGGATGGCTACCACCAGCGGCTCGCGTCCGCCGGGTTGGTCGAGACACCGTGTGGCCACACGTGGCTCAACGAAGCGGCGCTCGATCGCGCCATGCGCACGCCCCCGCCCGACTCGCCTGCGACGATGCGCGGGCATTTCATTCGGGAATTCGCCGACGGCGATGAAACGTTGCGAGTGAATTGGAAACGGGTCACGATCGGGGCTGGCCGGGACCGTCGAGTGATTCGACTGCGACGTTATCGCCGCGCTATGAAGTTGGATGACTAAATAGGGCCGACTGAGGCCCCGCGCTGCCCAGTGCCATTTTCACTTGTTGCTCGACCATGGCGCGATACTTGCCGCCACTGGCCATCAAGCTGTCGTGGGTGCCGATTTGGCTGATCCGCCCCTCTTCCACCACCACGATCATGTCGGCGGCGGCGATGGTGCTCAGCCGATGGGCAATGACGAAGCAGGTGCGGCCGCGGACCAGCCGCCGGAGCGATTCCTGGATGAGCCGCTCGCTGTCGGTGTCGAGATTGCTCGTCGCCTCGTCCAAGATCAGGATCCGCGGGTTGGCGAGGATCGCGCGGGCGATCGCCAATCGCTGTCGCTGGCCACCGCTCAGTCGCACGCCGCGTTCGCCAATCACCGTGTCGAAGCCGCGCGCCGTTCGAATGATGAATTCGGTGGCGTTCGCGGCGTCGGCAGCCGCTCGGATCTCGGCATCGGTCGCGTCCCGACGGGCGAACGCGATGTTTTCGCGGATCGAGCCGTCGAACAAAAACACATCTTGCTCGACGATGCCCAGCAACGAGCGGAAAGATTCGACGTCGTACTGGCGGAGGTCGACGCCGTCCAGCAGCACGCGTCCGAAGTCGGGGTCGTAGAAGCGCGCGATCAAGTTGGTCAGTGTGGTCTTGCCACTGCCGCTCGGACCGACGAGCGCGACGGTTTTACCCGCGTCGACCGACAAGCGGATTTCGCGGACCGCCGGCCGGTCCGAGCCGGGATAGGCGAACGTCACGTTGTCGAACTCCAATCGTCCCGCCACGGCGGCCCTGTCGAGCGAGCGACGCGGATGATCGCCCGCCATCTCCCGCGGTTCCGCGAGAAGGTCGAGCACGCGATCGAGACCGCTCAAGCTGTTTTGAAACTGAGTGGCGCTCTGGGCGAGCGCGCCGAGCGGTTCGAGCAACATCAGCAGGTAAACCATGAACATCATGAGGTCGCCGACCGTCAATGCTCCGGTGAGCACTCGCCAGCCGCCGTAGTACAGCAACGCGGCGCTCGCGAGCGGAACCAGAGCTTCCCAGACGAGTTCCACGGCGCGCATCCACCACCAAGCATGAATCTCCTGCCTCGCCATTAAATGGTTGTCGGTGGCGAACCGCGTCTCTTCGCGGCGTTGCCGGTTGAAGGCCCGCACAACCCGCATGCCGGCGAACGATTCGGTCGCGTTGGCGTCGATCAGTTCCCGCTGCTTGCGGATCGCGCGGAACTGCGGCCGGATGCGATTAATCCAGGCTCGATGCGTGGCGAACACCGACGGAATCAGAACCGTTGCGCCGACCAACAGCCGCCAATCCACCCAGGCCAGGATCGCGAGACTGCCTGCGAGCTGAATGACGGCGCGCCACGGATTGAAAATCATCCCGAAGACCAGCTCGCCGACACTGCCGCTGTCCTCGCGCAGTATCGAGGCGACACCGCCCGAGCGCAGTTCTTGCACGCGATGCAACGGCAATCGCACCGCATGCGCGAACACCTGGCGCCGGACTGCCAATTGAATCCGCTTCGTGATCCGCGTGGCTTCCCAACGGCCCCAGAGATGCACGACGATCTTGAGCACCGAGAGTCCCGCCGCCACCGCGACCGTCGCGATCAACAACGAGTGTGGATCTTGCAGCGCCGGATACCACTCGCTGAACGGTTTCGGCAGCGGCCGGCCGGTCAAACCGTAGTCGATGGCGAATTTGGTGCCCGCCGGCGGCACAAGGCCGATGAGCGTGGCCACGGTCAGCGAGCCCAACACGAGCGACAGGCGGACGGCGTAAGGCCGTAGCATCGCGAAAAAACGCCACGTCAATTCGGTCGCTGACCGGGCCCGCGACTTCCCGCCGCTCGGTGGGCCCTTGCCATCCTTGCTATCCGTGTTCCCCTTGTTGCCGTTGCTCTGCTTGCGATCTTGGCTTCCCCGGCCGCTCTTGCCCTCGCCGTGGTGAGTGTCCGCGGCGCCGCCGACCTGCCGTCGATACGCTTCAAACCGTGATCGGCTGGAGGCTCCCATCGCGAGTTCCTCGCGGGCGGCTTGTCCCTCGGCAGCCCCGGCGTCCGCAGCCGGCTGGCTTCCGCCACCGCTCTGCGAACCGGCCGAATGGGAGGACTGCGAGTACGACTTGGCCGTGGAAGTCGAGTCCGAATGAGGGGAAACCGAATCGGAGCGAAACGAATGTGAATGGCGCATACCGGCACGATAGCCGCGCCGTGCGGGAACGCCTACAGGCCGCCACCGGCGGCAACCCCCAGTTCGACGGCGATGGCCGCGGATTCGCGGATTGGCGGATTGGCGGATTCGTCGTCGACGGCGTCCAGCAGGTTTGCGGCGTGAAGCAAGCCGACCCCAGCGGACGATGGAGCGGGCGACAGAGCGGGCGACAGAGCGGGCGACAGAGCGGGCGACAGAGCGGGCGACGGACAAGATGTCCGTCGTACATGGGGAGAACGGATGTCGACATGAG
>CAIXSC010001013.1 GCA_903921945.1 uncultured Planctomycetaceae bacterium | reverse complement strand
TGAGCTTTGAACCGCTCATCGACTTGACCGGGGGCCAGTGTATCCGGGAAACCGACCTTAAACTTGGTGGGCGGTTCGGTGAGGATGTTCGGAAAGAAGTACCGCGCCAGTCCCAAGACCCACAAAAGATGCGTGACGGCCAACGAAGTGAAGCCGAGTGCCAGGGAGGAACCGGCGATCATGGACGAGACAGACGCGATAAAGCCACGGCGCGACTCTTCCTTTTTCCCGCCTTTGCCAGCCGGCTTCGCTTGCGCGTATTCCGGTTTGGCAGGCATCGGTGGGGCTTCCAGCTTCTTTTTCGCTGGTGCGGCCTCGATGCCCTTCTCCTTCGCTTCGGCCTTGGAAACGGGGCCTGGTTTTACGACCCCTGCTCCACGGGCGGCAGCCAAGATGCTCGCCGTATCGAGCGCGGCGGGCTTGGCGGCCGCAGCCGCCCCTTCCGCCTTGGCCGCGGCAGGCTTCGCAGCCGCTGGTTTTGCGGCGGCCGGCTTGGGAGCCGCCGCTGCTGGCGCGTCAGGTGTCGCGGCAGCCGGAGCCGCAGGTGCCGCAGCTGCGGCGGCGTCACCACCGGCCGCCTTGGCTCCCTTGTCAGCTCGCGCCGCTGCCAGAATGTCGGCAATGCTCATGGCACCCGGCTTTGGCTTTGGACCAGCTGCCGGCGTCGCCGCAGCCGGTTTGGCCGCCGGCTTGCTCGCAGCGGCCGTTTCAACGCCTGCTGCTGGGCTTGCTTCCCCGCTCGCTACAGGGTTTGCAGCCGCTGCGGAAGGCGCGGCAGCAGCAGTTTCCGCCGCGTTGGAATCCGCAGCCGTATCGTCGGAGGAGGTGGGTGCCGCCTTCGCCGCTCCAGCCGCCTTGTTCGCGCGGGCCGCAGCGAGAATCTCGGCGACCGACATTTTCTTGTTGTCAGCCATAAATCACGCACGCTCAATGAGTTCGTGACAATGAGGAACCAACTAAAACGCATTCAGACAAGCCAACGGCAGTACCACGGGAAACGCGTACGACACGATGACCTATCCGAAACCCGCGCAGAATCCAAGGCCGCCCAGCGATGGCGACTCGGGGCATGAACCGTGACCAACTTGCGTCGTTGAAGGGTGGCACGCGCGGGATGGGAAGAAGGCGAAGGTTTGCGAGTTTGTGATATTTTTCACAAACCACTACGACATGTTTTAGCCGACCAGCTTCCGCGCTGTCAACAGCCAAGCCCGCCATTCCCCGCCGCCCGGAACGACACGGCTTGCGAATTATCCCGCAGGCCGCTGACAGCCCAGGCGCCGCTGTCCTAGAATCCGCACCGGTGATCAGAGCGGACGTGGGTTAGGGTTCGAGCGGTTGACCGACTGCACGGTCTGCAGTTCAACCGTCAAAGAGTTTGGAGCACAACCCGAAGGTGCGGCTCAGGTGACCGGAATCTGGTGGGGACCGCTTGCCCGACCCAGGCGGACTCGCTGGCTTGTGGGCACTGCGGGCGTGGCGTAGGGCAGGAAGCGTTGGGGCACGACTGGCAAAGTCTGGATTCGTCATGAATGTTTTGGTGATCGGTAGCGGCGGACGGGAACATGCCTTGGCCTGGAAGCTTGGACAGAGTTCCCGGGCGGACAAGGTGTTCGTGGCTCCAGGCAACGCGGGAACGGCGCTCGACGCGGAAAATGTTCCGATCAGTGCCCAGGATGTCGCGGGTCTCATCAAGTTCGCGAAGGAGAACCGGGTCGGCTTGACCGTGGTCGGTCCCGAGCAACCGCTGGTGGATGGGTTGGTCGATCAGTTGCAGAAGGCAGGATTGAAGGTCTTTGGCCCCTCGCAGTCGGCGGCCCAGATGGAGGGTTCGAAGGTCTTCTGCAAAAACCTGCTGCGGGTCGCGGCGGTGCCGTCGGCGGAATTTCAAGTCTTCCGTGATCCCGAGTCGGCTGCGAGGTTCGTCCAGGAGCGATTCCCGGAGCCCGACCAGCCAACTCCACTGGTGGTGAAGGCGGATGGGCTTGCGGCTGGCAAGGGCGTGATGGTGTGCCGCACTCGCACGCAGGTGATGGAAGCGATTGACCGCATTATGCGGAAACGCGAGTTTGGAGATGCGGGCAAGGCGATCGTGCTGGAAGAACGGCTCGACGGCGAAGAGGCTTCGATCCTCGCGATCACCGACGGCAAGACGATTGTGACGTTGCCCGCCGCCCAAGACCACAAGGCGGCCTTCGATGGGGACAAGGGGCCGAACACGGGTGGAATGGGGGCCTACTGCCCCGCCCCGCTCGTCGACGCCGCCAAAATGGCCTGGATCGAGGAGCACATCCTGGTGCCTACAGTGCATGCGATGAAACGGTCGCGGCATCCGTTCCGTGGAGTGCTCTACGCCGGGCTGATGCTGACCCATCAAGGGCCCAAGGTGCTGGAATACAACGTTCGGTTCGGCGATCCCGAGTGCCAGCCGCTGCTGATGCGGCTGCAATCGGACTTGCTCGATGTGCTCGAAGCGACCGTCGATGAGCGTCTCGAAGAACTTGAACCGCTTCGTTGGGACCCGCGTCCCGCCGTTTGTGTGGTCATGGCAAGCGAGGGTTATCCCGGACCCTACGACAATGGCAACACGATTCGCGGCCTGGACGATGCCGCGAAGCTACCGGACGTGAAGGTTTTCCACGCGGGTACTCGGCGCAATGCGTCAGGCGACGTTTTGACCAATGGCGGACGGGTGCTGGGCGTTACCGCTCTTGGCCCGAACATCGCGGGGGCCAAGCTCCAGGCTTATTCGGCGGTCAAATGCATTCGTTGGCCCGGTGCGTGGTGCCGAAAAGATATCTCGGACAAGGCGCTCGCCTCCGAATTGGCCGGACGCGGTGCGAACTTCTAGGGGTTTTCGCGCCGCCTGCCGTTTGGACCACCGAACTCGCGGAGCCAAGCGTCGACTTCCGCCGGGCTCAGTGCATGGTCGGGCTTGAGTTCTTCGACAGCCGCGGCGGCTTGGGCCGCGACGCGTCTCAGTTCGGCGTGCCATTGATCGCTGTCCACGAACTTCGCGCCGCGTTGCCGCGCCGCCCGCTGCACCCGATGGTCGCTGGAAACGACCGTCAGACGCCGCGGATCAGGCGATCGTTCAATCAATTCCTCCAGCAGCGCGTCGGCGCTCGTGTTTCGCGGTGCGAAGCGAACATCGATCCCGCGATGCGAAAACTGCCGAGGCAAGCCGGGCGGCGCATCGGCGGCGTCGAAAACAATGGTCGTTCGCTTGACTTCCCTCTCCGGTAGATGATCAACGACAAAGTCGAGCAGCGCTTGCCGCGAGCTCTCGCCACCTCTTTTTCCGCGTATCGGCCCCACGATACCGGCGGCGAACAGCAGGTTGTATCCGTCAATCAGCAACGCCATACGCGGTTCTTCCCGTACCTGCGGATGGACATCATCCGGAGCCAGCAGCACGATCCCAAGGCTTCAAGCTACCCGAGTTAACGGGCGGCCGCCAATCGTCCAGTCGTCTTGTGATTCCACCTCGGCGTTCAGGGACTGTTACAACCTGCCGACGCTCGAAGTTGCCAGCCGATCCACCGTCCTTTTCATTCGGCTTGACGCCGCCGCTGCCATTGCGAGTTCCTCGCCCGAGAACCACACGATACAATCGGCGTAGATTGCAGACTCCTGGTTGACGGCGAGGTTTGCCAAGTTCAGAACTTGGAACCATCGCGATTCCCAGCCTGGACGAAGCGGTAGCCGCCTGGAACGCGGCTCAATCAGCGGACGGAGGCCGCGCGGTGACGGAACCAACGCCAGCAACGAATGCAGCCTCCGAGCCTCCCGAACGGGACACGGCTGCGGTCGCGTCCGCAGCAGCGTCCACCGTCCATCCTCCCGCATCGCCGGTTGCCCGCGAGTCCTCCGTTGCGACCGAGTCGCCCGTCGCGCCCGCATCGCCGCTTGCCCGCGAGTCCCCCGTTTCGCCCGAGTCGCCCGTCGCGCCCGCATCGCCGGTCGAGCCCGTCACGGCGGGTGCCGCGTTCGATCGCTGGCTCGGTCGCGGCACCGAGTTTCTGTTGCGGCATCGGCGAGTGGTGCTGGCTTTTGGCTTGTTAGCGACGATCGCCTCCGTGGTTTATGCCGCCTGGGGGCTCGGGTTTCGCACCAGCCGGCTCGACCTGTTGAATCGCGACAGCGAATACAACCAGCGGTGGCTGGTGTACCTGGACGAGTTCGGTGCGGATGACGACGTCCTCGTCGTCGTTGCCGGAGCCGATCCGGCCGAGATCGAACCGGTACTCGACGCCCTCCAAACCGAACTCGAAGCCCGTCGCGAGCATTTTCACAGCGTGCTCTGTCGCAGCGACTTGTCGCGACTGAACGCGAAAGGGCTTCATTTCATTCCCGAGGCCGATTTGCGGCGGCTGGCCCTGTTTATCGACCGTTTGGAACCGCTGGCCCGTGGCGATTTCTCCGCTTGGATGCCCGGCAGCGCTGTGGCGATGTCCGATGAAGATTCGCGGCGGGCCTTGAAGAGTCTCCTGCGATCCCTGGGCCAAGCTCTTGCCCATGACCAGGCCCATGACCAAGCCCATGACCAGGCCCATGACCAGGCCCATGGCACGGACGATACTAGGAACCCGGCGCCGGCCGAGTTCGGCGCTGAACTGGATGTGCTTGAGGAGCGATTCGCCGAGTTTCAATCACGTCCGCTCATCGACGGCGGCGGACAATTGGGGCTGTGCGCGCTGCGTTTCACAAGCCAGCCTGGCGAGTTGGTTCCACATGGAGAGGCGATCGCGCAACTGCGCCGGCTTGTCGCCGACCTTCAGAAGCGGTTTCCCCAAACGCGTCTCGGTGTGACCGGCATGCCGGTGCTCGAATTCGACGAAATGGCTTCAAGCCAATGGGACATGACGTTGGCGAGCATCTTGAGCGTGGTGTTGGTATTGCTGCTGCTGCTGCTGGGTTACGGCAACCTGCGATTCGCGATCCTTGCCGGCATCACGCTGCTGGTGGGGATGGCTTGGACTTTCGGATTCATCACCCTGGCGATCGGCCACTTGAATCTGTTGAGCGTCTCGTTCGCCGCGATCCTCGTGGGGCTGGGGATCGACTTTTCCATCCACTTTCTAGCTCGCTTCGCCGAACTGCGGGGCGATGGCTTGGCGCCAGTCGCGGCGTTCACCGCGACCGCCTCGCAATCGGGACGTGGCGTGACGACCGGGGCCGTCACCACGGCGGCGGCATTTTTTAGTGCTGGCCTGACTGAGTTCACGGGTGTCGCGGAACTTGGCGTGATCGCGGGCGGAGGCATCCTCATCTGTTTGGCGGCCGCCTTTCTGATCCTTCCTCCGCTGGCGCTGGAAGTCGAGGAGCGCTGGCCACTCCCGCCGACGCGCGCGGCGATCGGTCTCGCGCCGCTGCTCGAACGGCTCGCCGGCCGCCCCTGGTGGGTGATCGCGGGCATGGTTGCCCTGGCAATCGTGATCTTGCCAGGGGCCGCAGCGGTTCGCTACGACCACAACCTGCTCAATTTGCAGCCGAAGCGGTTGGCGAGCGTCGAATGGGAGCATGTGTTGCTGACACGTGCCGATCGCAGCGTTTGGTTCGCGGTTAGCATGGCCGACTCCGCCGACCAATTGAAATCGCTCAAAGGCCGCTTTGAATTGCTGCCATCGGTCGAACGCACCGAGGAAATCGTGTCCTTGATGCCGGCCAGCACTCCCGCTTCGCGGCAACTGATTGCCACGCTGCGCGAACGGCTTGGCCGCCTGCCCGCTACTGTGCCGTTGCTACCAGCCGTCGCCCCTTCCGAGCTGCACCAGGAGCTGGGACGGTTGCTGGGCGGCATGGCGAGCCCGGCGAACATGGCGAGTATGTCGGGCCCCGATGCGGCGAGCGCGAGAGCCCCGAGCGGATTTCGCGAGCATGGGGTAACGGCGGATGAAACCGGCCGATTTGCGCCCGGTTCAAGCCGAATGGGTCCGCTCGGTTCGACTGCGGGGATCGACCCCGACTTGGCGAGACAGTTGACAGAGATCCAGACAGCGCTCGGGACGGTGGAACCGGCGGAGTTGTCACGGCGTTTGAGCGTTTGGAGGCAGTCGTTGGCGGAAAGTGTTTTGGCGCGCCTGCGCGGGCTTGCGCGGTTCGCGGACCCCGTGCCACCGACTGTGGCGGACTTGGATGACGCGCTTGTTTCCCGATTCATCGGCAGGCGGGAAAAACCGTTGCTACGGGTGTATGCGAAAGGAGATATCTGGGAGCGCGAGTCGCTCGAACGGTTTGTTCGCGATGTCGAACGGGTCGATCCGCGGATCACTGGGCATCCGATTCAAACGTATTACGCGTCGGCCCAAATGCAGCGGTCCTATTTGCACGCTGGCGTCTACGCGTCATTGACGGTCGCGATGCTGCTCATGTTCGACTTTTCGAGCATTCGAGCCACGGCCGTCGCGATGGTGCCGCTGGTGTTCGGGTTCGCTCTGTTGACCGGCGTCATGGGGTGGCTACGGATTCCGTTCAACGCGGCCAATACGATCATCCTGCCCGTGTTGCTGGGAATCGGCGTCGACAATGGCGTGCATGTCGTCCACGATTGGCGGTCGCAAGCGGTTGGTTCCTACCGACTGCGTTCCTCGATGGCGGTCGCGATGCTGCTCTGTTCGGCCACGACGATGGCGGGCTTTTGCAGCATGATCTTCGCTCGCCATCAAGGCTTGCGAACGCTCGGCCAAGTGCTGACCTTGGGAATTGCTTGCTGCCTGGCCACTTCGCTCGGGTTCCTACCCGCCGCGTTAACGGTGGTGGACCGCTGGCGTGCCTCGCGCCTGCGTGGCGGGAAGACGGGTCGGTAGTCAGGGGGGGCAGGCTGGCGGGGAGTTCGGCGGGCAGGCGCTTGGGCAGGCGCTTGGGCAGGCTAGCGCAATGACGTGACGAAATACGGGCCGGGCCGGGGGCGGGTCGGAAGAGCGGGAGAGCGGGCACGGGAGGCGAACGCGGCTTTTCACCCGGGCGGCGAGCTGATACAGTGCCATCTTACGGAATCCGGTCGACGTTGCTTACGGAATCCGGTTGTCGTCCAATTGTTGGGAGAATGCCAAGCATGGCGAAGCCACATCGCGGCCACAAAAAGGCCAATCACGGAAAACGTCCAGCCAACTCGAAGGCGCGCCGCTTGAAGCGGGCCAAAGTGCGTACGTAGTTGTCCGGAAGAGGAACGAAGGCGATGCCCGCGAAAGACATCATTATTGATCTCCAAGAGATCGACACCTCGCGTGTTGTGGCGGACATTGCCGAAATTCGCCGAGTCAACTCGCAACGGTTCGAAATGGAACAGTTGTCGGCGATCGTCTTCATGGACGTCGAGCGGAAGATCTGCGTCGGATATAAGGATGTCACTTCGGAAGAGTTTTGGGTCCGAGGGCACATGCCGGGACGGCCGCTGATGCCGGGCGTGCTGATGCTCGAAGCGGCCGCGCAGTTGTGCAGCTTCTTCGCGTACAAGTTCGAAGGGTTAGCCGGCAAAAATGTGATTGTCGGCTTTGGCGGCCTGGATGAAGTGAAGTTTCGCGAGCCAGTCTTCCCGGGTGATCGGCTATACCTGCTTTGCCGCATGGACCGAATGCGGCCGGGGAAAGTGTTCGTCTGCGCGTTTCAGGGGGTCGTGCGGGGTGAAATCGCCGTCGAGGGAACCCTGAAAGGGGTCGCGATCCCGGCGGAAGCGATCGATCCCCAGACTCAAACGACAAGCTAGCAAGGCCTTTACGCATGGGGCGGCGGGCGCTGCGAAAAATCGATCCGGCGGTCGAACTTGCGGAACACCTGCGGGAGCTCCCTTCGCTAGACCCGCCTCCGCTGGATCCGCAAACGCTATTCCCTCAGGCAGCGCCGCTCGAACTGGAAATGGGCAGCGGGAAGGGATTGTTTCTCGAGCGGGCATCGGCTGAACGCCCCGGACACAATTTCCTCGGCGTGGAACTGGCTCGTAAGTACGCTCACTTCGCCGCCGCGCGTCTCGCTCGCGCTCGTCGTTCGAACGCCCGTATGATCTCTGGCGACGGCCTACGGCTGTTTCGCGAGTTTCTGCCCGACGGTTGCGCCGTCGCCGTTCATGTTTACTTTCCCGACCCCTGGTGGAAAAAACGCCATCGCAAGCGACGGGTGCTCAACGCGGCCTTCCTGTACGACGTTGTCCGCGTTTTGGTCGTCGGCGGAAAACTGCACTTCTGGACCGATGTGGAAGAGTATTTCCAATCGACCGTCGAGTTAATCGCGGCCGCCGCGCCGCTGCTCGCCGGTCCCCATGCCGTTGCGGAACCGCCCACATTGCATGACTTGGATTTCCGCACCCACTTTGAACGGCGCACTCGAAAGGCGGGTGAACCTGTTTATCGCGTGGAGTACGAGCGACTGGTCGGCACTCCCATCCCCCCAGCTCCAAGCCTTGATGACGCCGATGACTTGCCGGGCGATGACGCGACGGGTGATGACGCGACGGGTGATGACTTGCAAGGCAACCTTTAGCCCAACTTTCGTAGTTGCGATTCGAGAGGGGCACGTTAGCGCTGTTTTTTCAACGGTCGACTTTGAGAAGTCGAGACAACATCTTGCCCCCGCCGCGAAGAGTGTGCAGGCGTTGGGGAGTTCCTGGCCGGGGCGATCAAGCCGGGTGATCGTGGGACGATCGAGACGCACGTCACTCCGGATCTTCAGTTTCCAGCCGTTGCCCTGCGAAGAACGCAGTTCAGGGTGCCAAGCAACTTTCTGGCTCCATCGACCGCGCACGTTTTCAGCGTCACGTTTACCGCTGATTCGTTTACCGCTGATTCGTTTGCGCTGATTCGTTTACGCTGATTCGTTTACCGCTAAATCGTTTACCGCCGAGCCGTAGGCGACGGCAGGGATAGCACCCAAATCGGCGCCGTGAGAACCGATCACGGCTTGCGGCCCGGCGATGGAACCCAAATCGGCGCCGCGAGAGCCGATCGCGGCTTGCAGCCCGGCTATGGAACCCAAATCGGCGCCGCGAGAACCGATCGCGGCTTGCAGCCCGGCTATGGAACCCAAATCGGCGCCGCGAGAGCCGATCGTGGCTTGCAGCCCGGCCGTCGCCTTCGGCTCGGCGGTAAACGAAAAACCGCCTCGTCGATTGCCCACGAATGCGGCCCGGCTATGACGCTCAAATCGGCGCCGCGAGAGCCGATCGTGGCTTGCGGCCCGGCCGTCGCCTTCGGCTCGGCGGTAAACGAAAAACCGCCTCGTCGATTGCCCAG
>CAIXSC010001012.1 GCA_903921945.1 uncultured Planctomycetaceae bacterium | reverse complement strand
GGTGTGTGATCGAAGTTTACCGGCACCTTGGGCCGGGACAAAAAGTTGGCATCAAACGCTTCGTTCTCCGTGCTCTCCGTTCTCCGTGCTCTTCGTGGTACACCGATGGCTGCGCCCGCTTGTCTGCCATGGGTTCATGCCACGCGTAGCAACGCTGACGATCGGACTCTGAACGCCACGTGAAACCGGTACACAACATCACAAGCCGCATCGGTTTATGGAATATGGAACGGTATTGCGTTTACCGCTAATCCGGAGGCGCCGGCCGATCGCGACCTGCGCCCGCGTAGCGACCCTTTCCATTTCGAGGGAAACAGATCGCGTCGGCTGGGAGCCGTGTGGGGGCGGAGGTTAACTTCCGGGAGCCATCCCAACCTTGGCGTCGTTGTCCGATTGGCGGACTCGCCGGAGGACTTCGTTCAGTTGTTGAACGACCGCTGGTCGCTCGCTTGCCAAATCCTGCTTCTGTGATGGATCGGCCGCCAAATCGTAGAGCTCATCGGCTTTGCCCTTATGCCCGATCAGCACGAAGTTTCCCTGGCGCAGTGCGTGGCTGTTGCCTCCAGGCCCGAGCCAATACAGAACCCGGTCAGCCGGCTTCGCGGCGCCGACAAGCGTGGGCCAGCGATCGGATCCATCCCACTTCAAGTCACGAGGTGGGCGGTACCCGGCCAGCGTCGCGAACGTGGGGAACCAGTCGGCGACATGAATGGGCGATAGTTCGTCGCGCGCGGGCAATTTGCCAGGCCAGGATACGAGTGCCGGCGTTCGAATCCCTCCCTCGTACACTTGCCCTTTCTTGCCGCGCAGCAGGCCGTTGCGAGCGGGGATCGAGAACGATGGATGAGTGCCCCGGTACTGGGGATCATAGTTCTGAGTGCCTGTCGAGCCGCCATTGTCCGAAAGAAAGACCAGAATCGTGTGCTGTCGCACGCCCGCGCGGTCGAGCGCCGCGACAATCTTGCCCACGCCATCGTCCAGGTGGGAAACGCAGGCGCCGTACTGCCGCACGCCAGGGTCTGGTTCCCCCGCATATTTGTCCAGCCACTCCCGCGGTTCGTCGATGGGCAAGTGGACGGCGGTGTACGGCACGTACAGAAAGAAAGGCTCCGCCCGCTTCTTCTCGATGAACTGCACCGCCTCGCGGGTTAGCAGGTCGGTCACGTGACCGTCCTCGGTGATCCACTGGCCGTTACGATGCCAAGTTTGCGAGAACTCGCCCGTCTTATAGACATGCGAGTATGAGGTGACGCCGCCGGCCAGCGATCCATAGGAATGGTCGAAGCCGAAATGCTGCGGGCCCCATTCCGGCTTGGAACCGAGGTGCCATTTTCCAATCAGCGCGGTTTCGTAACCAACCGATTGCAAGGCCGCAGCCAGTGTGACCGTCTCCAACGGATAGACGCGCTGATTGACCGGGTTGGTGCAGCCAAAACGGCTATTGAACCGGCCGCTCAGCAGAGCCGAACGCGTGGGACTGCACACCGGCAAGCTGTAATGCTGTTCCAAACGCACGCCGGCACGGGCCAGTTGATCGAGATGGGGCGTTTTGTAGGGGCTACCGTGCCAGCCAACGTCGCCATAGCCGAGATCGTCCGCCATGATCAGCACGATGTTGGGACGGGGCGGATCGGCCGCGAGCACGATAGCGTGGAATAGAACGAGGCCAGCGACGAAAGAAACGACGAGAGCAACGCGACGGGGCATCGGCGGAAAAACTCCAGCGGCGGACGGGACGGCCGAGTCGCATCGTACCAGTTCCCGCTGAAATCGGGGTTGGTACCCCGCGAACTCTCAAAGAGGAAGGCGGCCATTGGGCCGCTCGAGCTTGACCTTTTCGTACGACGGACATCTTGTCCGTCGCGACCTCTAAGCCGTTGCCATTCGTCGCATCAACGACTTACCGCCGTAAGCCTCGTCATCTCCGATGCGCGTCACCAAGAGACGGTCATCCCGAACGAAGCGCCATGGTAGAAAATGCCGCCCGAGTCGACACGGGTGACAGGCGTATTGTTGGGTGGGAAGACTCCAAAATCGGTATTTGCGAACTGGTTCGGAGCCAGACCGACCCCTTCCAGCCACATCACTTGATAGCCAGCTTGCAAGGAGACGTTCGCGGTCAGTCGATACGACAGCTTAAGCCCCGTTTCGCCCACAAACGCTGGCAAGGTATTGCCGCCCGATACTCCGTAAGGTGGACCGAAATAGTTGTTCTCGCTCGCCCAGCCCATCTGTTGGTTCGCGTCGTTGGCGAAGATGCCGGCGCGGAGAAATCCGTCGAGTCGCCAGCGCGGACGTTCGAAGAGCATGGCGTCTCCGCCCACCTGGAATCCATAGAGATTGTTGACCGTTTGGTAGCTCCCCACCACGCGCACGATGTCATTATTGAACATGAACGCAAAAGGGCTTATCTGATCAGCCACATACGTCTCGTCCAATCGCAGCCAGCGGAAACCGGCCACGACGGTCAACCATTCGTTCGCGGGCCGCCGCAGGTTGACTTCGACGTTGTGGAGTCGGGAGCCGTAGGTCAAGAGCGGATCCATCGTTCCTGTGGCTCG
The DNA here is from genome assembly GCA_903921945.1 of uncultured Planctomycetaceae bacterium. Taxonomy (GTDB): domain Bacteria; phylum Planctomycetota; class Planctomycetia; order Pirellulales; family Pirellulaceae; genus CAIXSC01. The sequence goes on along the minus strand of CAIXSC010001012.1, from coordinate 2,657 downwards.
GCCGAACGTGTCGATGGCCATTCCGAATGTCCCCTCCAACTGTCTGGAGGCGGACCAGCCATCGATTTGAAAGTAACGCACCTCGACATCGCAATTGTCGCCATGGCGGATCAGTCGGAGATCGGGACCGGCGGCAAGATCGAATTGAAAATCGCGGGCGTTGAACACCACCGGGCCAGGGTCGGCGCCGAGATAGTTCTGCCACAGGATGGGTGCCGAGTCCGCGCTGCTGCGGTGCAGGATCATCGTGTCAGCAGAGGCCGTCCAGCGAATGGCATCCGTCGGCGGTAGGTCGAACCACGACTCATCTTCGGCGGCGGTGCCAGTCGGAAAACTTGACGCGGAGATCAGCCACGCGCAAACCGCCAGAATCCAACGTCCCTGTCGACATGAGCGAGGCATTTCCAGGAATCCTTCCGAGAAACGAGTTCCAAAGAGCGGGCTTGGGAGCGTTTTACGCTTCCCATCGAAGGTATCGACTGCAGCGGTAGACCCCGCCTAGTGGAAGGATGTGCAATACCATGCTTAGCGGCTGATCGAGGTCTCACAACCGGAACAGGCGGCAAACGTCGGCTGGCCGACCCGCTCGGCCAAGACGCAGGACAATCCCGCGGTGCGAGAGCGGCAGTCGCGAGTGTCTAGCGGATACAGGTTGGGCGTCGCGGATGGCTTGGCAGAGACGACAACAGCACTGAGAGACATCGCGGACTCCCGCAGCTAGATTCCTTTGAAGGAAATTTAGAGTGCTCCTCAAGAAGCGAATGGTCACAATCACCGCCGCCGAGGGGTGATGCGGCTCTCGATGCACGACCTGCACGCGACCCTGCTCCATTGCCTCGGCCTCGATCACCAACGTCTGACCTACGATCACGACGGCCGCAACGAAACTCTGACGGACCCCGACCTTACACGCGCCCGCGTCATCCCGGAACTACTGAGCTAAACCGGTTTCGGGAGTTGCTGACGGTTGCTCAAAGTTGCCGTCCATGGATACGTTGAAACGAACTGGACTTGATCCGGTTACGCGAAGGGAAGTCGACCGCAACGCAAGACGGAATGTCTCCGACATGGTTCCGCATGGTAACGTTGGCTAACGTCGGCAAAGCGCTGCCGTAATCATCCGTCGGGATGTTCAAAGGGAAGTTATGCAATTGACCCGGCATTCAGTTTGGAGAGGCCGATCAGCGATGAAGAGCATTCTGGTCACATGCCTGCTGCTGGCGCTGAGCGGCTCGGCGCTTGCCAACGAGCCGCCCATGTCGCTCCTGTTGGTTGGTTACAACGAGCACCGGACGAACTTGCCCGGCGGGCGGCACGTGAACGTCAGCACGAACCGCGCGATGGTCGTCCGAGCGGATGGCGCCGCGAGGCGTTCAATCGCTGGCGAACTTGTGAACGAGGCCGGCACTTGGACGCAGTTCGCAGGTTGGTCTCCTGATGGCCAAACGGCGATTGTGCTGCGAGGTTGGGAGAGTGCTGAGAACGCTCAATGGGAAGAGCGGCACAAGACGTTTCGCTTCACGCCGGAAAGCTGGTTGGTGGATTCGTATCTCGTCGATGTGGCGACCGGGAAAGCGGACAACGTCACCGGAGTGGAACGCGTCAGCTTCTACAATTCGGGGTTGTTCTTCTGGCCGAACGATCCGACGAAGCTGGGCTTCACAGCGTTGATCGGCGGCAACTCGAAGCCCTTTCGTATGGACCGCGATGGTCGCAACAAGACAGACCTGACGAGGAACTCGAACGGCTTCGCGTATGGCTTTAGCAGTTCGCCTGATGGTTCTCGCATCTCGTATCACGAGAACTATCAGGTCTATCTGGCCGACGCGGATGGCGCCAATCGTATGCATGTGCAGACGGGGCATCCGTTTGTGTTCGTTCCGTCGTGGTCGCCTGACGGGAAGTGGGTGCTATTCGTTTCCGGCGAGCACTACGACTGTCATCCGCATATCGTGAAGGCGGACGGGACTGGCTTGAAGAAGCTCGCGGATCGAGGCGGTTATCGAGGCGTGACCGAGTTCCTCGACGTGCCCGACTATCACGGTGGCAGCAGCGATGTGCCGGTGTGGTCGGTCGATGGTCGAGCGGTCTTTTACACCGCGAAGGTCGGCAATAATGTCGAACTGTTTCGAGTCACGCTCGACGGCCAACCCGAGCGACTGACGAACGCCGTGGATGGCACGACTCATTATCACCCGAAGCCTTCGCCCGACGGCCAGTGGATCGTCTACGGGTCGAAACGAGATGGCGTGCGGAATCTGTTTGTGATGCGACTTTCAGATCGCCAGGAGCACGCCCTGACCAACGTGCCCGCAGGCCACGCCGCGATGCACGCCTACTGGCAACCCGTAGCCGTCAACGCGAAGTGATGAATTCCTTCTGTCTCCGTGGCTCTGTAGCTCTGTAGCTCTGTAGCTCTGTAGCTCTGTGAGAACCAAAAAGAGTGCGTGACCCAAGCCACGCACGAACGTGCCGGTTTTTGAAAGGAAATCTCACCAACGCCATAAGATCATTCGGCGCGGCCACGGGTGCGGCGCCAACCCAAGCCGAAGTTTCAAGGGAATGCGATGCGAAATGCCCATGGGTCGAGCAGTCGCCTTTCTGGATTGAGATGGCACGATCGTAAGCGTTCGGCGTATACAGGTCGCCGATGGCGG
>CAIXSC010001011.1 GCA_903921945.1 uncultured Planctomycetaceae bacterium | reverse complement strand
GCCGCGGGGTGCAGACCTTCGCCACGTGGGCTTTTGTCGAGGAACACCCAACCGGTCCATCCTGGGTAAAGCGCTTTCGGACTTTTCGGTCCAACGAAGCCCCTTCGCCATGCGTCCGGTTTCACACTGTAGGACTCGAACGAAAACTTTCGGCCCTTGGACAGTCCCCGGGCCGAGCGCTCGACGGCTTCAACGGTCGCTTCGATCTGGTACTCGACGACTGACTCACCGTCGTCGGTCACCTCCACTCGATCCACATGAATGAACACAAGTTCGGTAGCGTCTTTGCGGAGACGCGTGTAATCAATTCCCGGGGCTGCAGGTTGTTCGGCGGGAGCCTCGGCTCGAACGACTACCGTCAAAACGGCAAGTAACACCCAAGCCGAAAGCCATTCGCTTAAGTTGTGTCGAATCATCGCATTACCCTTTCCACAAACAAACGTTGCTGATCGATTGCCCAGTCAACCTCATTTTTCCGACCGCGAACACGCGGTTCCCTATTCTGCTTGTCACCGTCGTTAGGTGGTTTTTCTCACCAATGTCGTTTTTTTTCGAAAAAAACCGATTTCGTGGACTTTTGGAGCACCTGGACATGCGAACGAAATGCCCATCGCTCTCGAACCGTGCTGTTTCGGTTCTAGAGTAAGGGAGCGCCGCGCATCTCGCGAACGCGTGGACATGTTTTAACACGTTTTACCATCGGCGATCGTAGAAGAACAGGTTAGGGATGGATGACAGACCAGACAAGAGTGGGAACGATCATTGTTACAGATGACGTTTTCGCAGCTTGACGACTCAACCGGCGTAGGGATATATTTCCCCGCACTGCGGTCTATCGGAATGCGGGCGTGTGGTCGCCTAATTCTATTGCACGGAGCCATCGGTCCCATGCACCATTCCATTCACTCCCGGCTCATGACGGGCTTGCTGGTCGCAGGTGCTTTCATGGCATGCCTCCCGCGGGGAATAGAGGCCGCACCTACTTGCGTCACGGTCATCCGGGACGTTCCCCAAGCGATTTACGCCTCCAGCGAGTATTCTGGCGACATTCTTGGGGTGTTGGACCGTCGCCAGACCGTCAAGGTGTTGGCGGAATCGGCTGAGTTTCTGCGTGTTGAATGGACCGATTGGAGAGGTGTTGCGTGGAATGGATGGGTTCCTCGGCAAGGCACGGAGATGCTGCGGGAACTAAGCGAATGGGAATCGCAGCGGTGGGAACAGGCCAAGGCTGCGGACAAGGACGCGATCGATTTCGCAACCCGAGGTCAATATGATCAGGCGGCGGATCTGTTGCGGAGGGTGGCGGATACCGTCGGTGAAATCTTCGGTCCACATCATCCGGAGGCGATACGCTGGCGATTGTCCTACGCGGTGCGCTTGCTGGACGCTGAACGCCATGAATCGGCCCGGAAGCTGGTGTTGGAGGCCATCGAGACGCTGTTGAAGTTAAACCCTCCTGACCATGACGGGATCGTGGCTGCGCGGCTCTTGTTGGCATCATCCTACGAACGCTCTCGGGATTCCCAGTCCGCGCTTGAGGAGTATCGTCACGCGCGTAACGATCACGCCGGCAATGCTCCTCGCTTCCGCCGAATCGGCAAGCGGTGGCTCAATCAAGGCGACACTCCCACGCAGGCGAGTCCCGAGGCAGACGACATCCGCAGGTTATCGGGTCGGCCCCCAACGCCGCCCGAAGTCCCAAACGCCACGAATTGGACGGCAACTCAGTTTCGTGAATTCCTGTATCCGCATGCATCACCGGGCGACTTGGCGTTGGTCGAACTGGAGGGGGCGAGACTGAGCTACGGCCCGCAGGAAGAGCAGGCGTTGCGTCGTGGCGAGATTCGCCGCATCGTTTCGGTCCGTTTACCGTGGCTCTTGCTCGAACCGTCCGCTGCGGACACAGGTAAGCCGGGATGGGTTCACCGGGAATCCATTTCACTATTGCCGGGTGGAAGGCGCCATGACGCGATGTCTGACCAAGCGCCGCCATTGCCAGTCGCAGAGATAGCAATTGTCAATGTCGACAAGACATCGATGACATTTGCCGACGGAAAAACCATGGACGTTGGCCGAGATTTGTCGCGAACCATTCTGGCGGTGACAGCAAACGACGAGTTGTGTATACGGGTTGCCATTTTCGGGGCTATGCATTACGCGAGGCTGCCTGGGCGCGATTGTCGCAGACAGCCTCCAAACGAAAATGCTCAAGTCGCCAAGGTGTTTAATTCTTTTCAAGAAAATGGTCATGGACAAGCCGCAATTGCCCGGG
>CAIXSC010001010.1 GCA_903921945.1 uncultured Planctomycetaceae bacterium | reverse complement strand
CAGCCGACGCGATCTGTTTCCCTCGAAATGGAAAGGGTCGCTACGCGGGCGCAGGTCGCGATCGGCCGGCGCCTCCGGATTGGCGGTAAACGCAAAACCGCTCCATATTCCATAAACTGATGCGGCTTATGCTGTTGTGCACCGGTTTCACGTGGCGTTCAGTTCCGATCGTCAGCGTTGCTACGCGTGGCATGTTCCCAAGGCAGACAAGCGGGCGCAGCCATCGGTGTACCACGAAGAGCACGAAGAGCACGGAGCACGGAGCACGGAGAGTACGGAGAACGAAGCGTTTGATGCCAACTTTTTGTCCCGGCCCAAGGTGCCGGTAAACTTCGATCGCGCACCCGGTCACGCGATGAGAGAATTCGTCGGATTTTTTCTTCGTGACTTTGTGACCCTCGTGACCTTCGTGTCCTTCGTGTCCTTCGTGTCCTTCGTGTCCTTCGTGGTGGCTCCAACTGGGTCGTATGATCAACGCCCCGCTTGGCGAACGACAATCGGTTGGCGGGCGTCCGCGTCTGAGAGCTACTTCGCCACGGTGATGAACACTGGGCGGCTGGCATAGGTCGTCTTCATGACGAAGTTGATCGAGACGTTCGCGAGCACGGCGGCCTGTTGGCGCTCGACGGCCGGCGCATCGGCCGCCGCCTTCAACACGATTTGCCCCTCGGTCGCTCCGCCCGCCAACAAAGTCTTCGAAGTCTTGTCATCGACCGTAATGCCGGGCGGCAGCGAGTTGCCAAACACCGAACCCAGATGCTGGTAAAGCATCTCCAGCGTCACGTTCGCCGTGAACTCGGGGCTGCGTTCGATCCGTACCTTGATCGCTTTCGACTCGCCCGGCTTCAGCACCACGTCATAGTCGCTCAGTTCCACGTAACGGATGTCGCCGTAGCCCATCACCGTCACCGCATGGGTCTCGGCCGGCCAGTGGCCACGGCCGCCACCCGGTAAATAAATCTCTTGGTAGGCCATGGCGGTCGCGGAGAGCGGCGCCGCCGGTCCGTCAGCCGGTTGATGCACGGCTTCGCCCCGGATCGTCACGTTCGCGATTTCGAGCGGCGAGTCGGGATCGGCTTCAAGGACGATGCAACCGTCCTGCGACTTGTCGGCCAGAATCCGTCCGCAGGTCGCGGTGACGCCCGGTGGCAAGCCGTCGATCTTCAGATCGATCGGTCCCGTGAATCCACCCTTCCGTTCGGCTCGGCAATAGATCACCGCGCAACCGCCGGGCGCGATCTGAGTCTTGTCCGTGTCAACGTACAGTTCGAACCCGGGCTTCACCCGGTCCACCTTGAGAAAGTAAGGAAAGTTCGCTCCGCCCCGCAGATGGACATCGCGAACTTCGAGCAGATATTTGCCGTCGGCGGGCGCGACCCAGTTGTCCAGCATCGAGTCGGCGTAATTGCGTTTGCCGATTCGCAGGTCGTCGTTCGCCGCGAGTTGCTGGCCTTTGTCGTTAAGCACCCGCAGATGCGAATCGAGTCCTGATTGCCGGCGCCGCGCCGCGATTTCAAACACGAACGCCTCGCCCTTCTTTGCCTCGAACGCGAACAGGTCGATGTCCGAATCGGCTTCGATCCGCCCATTCACCCCTGCGGGCACGACGATCGACTGGGCCGAAGCCGGCAGGTGGTTCTCGCCGGCCGCTTCCAACACCAGCGGCAGATCGGTGACCATCACATTCACAGGATCGGTTAAGTCCGAGCCCATCGGCAGACGGATGGAACGCGGCCCCGTCGGCAGATCCATCGGCGTCGAGCACGCGACCGAAGCGGCGTCGGCCGGCAGTTGGAAACCGGTCAGTTCCAGTTGAGCCGGCTGGCCCCGGGCGACGGCCAATGGGAAGACCGTCTCGACGAACGGCCGCGAATGAGCCTCGATGCAGTACTCCCAGTACGTGTTTCCTTCGT
>CAIXSC010001009.1 GCA_903921945.1 uncultured Planctomycetaceae bacterium | reverse complement strand
CTCGCGAGCGCTGTCCTGGATGAGCGGACGCTGCGCCAGAGCCAGCAATCGGTCGCCCGCGAACGTCGTCGCCAGCCCTTCAAAGCCGCCGTTGGCGCGCCGTCCCGTCGCGTTATTCGTATTCTCGTCGTCGCGGGAAGCGGCTGGCCGCTCGACCAGGAACTTCGCCGGAACCGATAACCGTTCCAGTTCCTTCCCCGACTTGTCAAACCGCGCGACATAAGGTCCGTACTCGTCGGAAATCCACAGCGAACCGTCTTTCTGGCGGCGGATCGCCTCTGGATCGAACCGCGTGCCACGTTTCGCGTCGCTCTTCGGCAGCAGGCTGGAACGTCCACTGAGCGGTTCTCCGGCGACGTCCCGTAGCAAGTACGTGGCGATAAGTTTCGGCGTGATCCCAAGCGGACTGGCATGCGGGGACGTGGCCGACCCCGGTGGCAATGCCAACTCGATCTCATGGAACCGGCACGGGTAAGTCGCGGCCCCGTCCGCCGGCCCGCGATCGGTGATCGCCCAGTAGCGGTGGCCTTGCCCGGTGTATTCGAGCCCGGAGAAGCCTCCCAGCAACGCGACGGGCACTCCGGTTTCCACCAGTCCGGGAAGCCCCGAGGCATCGAGCCGATCGCCCGCGAATTGGCCGCTCGCGAGCAACGACACACGGTCGCTGGCACTCGCCAATGGCGCGCTGGCACTCGCCAACGGCGCGGGTGTCGGCGGCTGGCCGCAAATGCGTGTCGGTTCCCCCGCTGCGAACAGCGTGAGCGCCGTGGCCAATGGCGCCAGCAGCGAAGCGAGATTTGGTAGAAGCGCCGAACGACGCGGCGGAGTTTGACGCGGGATATCTGCGAGAACCGGACCGATGGAAAGGTGGATTCGTGGCATGGGAGCTCGCGTTGAGCGCGGGAAATGAACCGAGTTACCGATGGAAAACGACGATCCTTCCAAGGCGCGTAAAACGGCCGCGGGCACGGATGGCGCCCGCGGCCCAATTGCCGCTGGAAAGCATGGTCACAGGGCGGATTAGTAGTTGCCGACGACGTCGCCTTGGTCGCGAGTGATAAGCGCTGTCATGACTCGGCCAGGGATCGTCTGCGAAAGGAATTTGACCGATCCATCGGCCGCGACAAACATCGCTCCGCCCGGATGGAAACTGTAAATCTCGCTGTCATTCGTGCAGTTCATGACGCAGTTGCCCACGATCGTCGTGCCGCCACTGCTGGTCGTGTCATTCTGCAAACCGGCCGGGTTCGAACCGTCGACGCTGAAGCCGGCGTTGATGTCCGCCCAACCCCAACCGTCGGCGACAAACTGGGTGCCGAAGGCGATGTTGCCGCTGCGGGGATTGGCCAGCCGCCGCCGCCCGACGTACATGTTCGGCCGGCCGGCGTCTTCGCCAATCAGCAGCGTGTTCGAGGTGCCGTCGGTGAACATGGCGAACGGGACGCCGTCCGGGCCGCGGCCGAGGCCGCCAAACGCGTCCCGCGTGTTAATCGACGGAAGACCGCTCATCACGATAAACGCGTTGCGAACGGCGTTGATCGAACCGTAGTCGCTGTAGCCCCAACGCGGCTGATCGCTCCGCGTGCCGCCGGTCACGCCACTGTAGAGTCCGGTTGTCGGCAAGTCGCGGCTCGAAGGCGACGATGGGCACATCATCACGCTCAACCGCACCGTCGTGAGCGGGTCGTTCACCTGGGCGAACCAGGGCGTGCCGAAGTTGTAGGCCGAATGGATCGAGCCCTGTTCCAGATACGGCAACGTCAGCGAGGTCCAGGACTGCTGGAACAGCGGAGTCGAAATCGCAATGCGGCTCGGCGGCAACACACCGAACGAACTCTCGTAATTATGCATCGCCAACCCGATCTGCTTCAGGTTGTTCGAGCAGCTCATGCGACGCGCCGCTTCCCGCGCGGCCTGCACGGCCGGCAACAGCAACGCGACAAGCACCCCGATGATCGCGATCACCACCAACAATTCGACCAGCGTAAAACCGGTCCGCACCGATGTGCGAGACTTCCCATGACTTCGAGCCAAGATTCTCCCCTTTGCGAAAAACGTAAACGAAGACCAGAGATTGCTCACCAGAGATTGCTGACCAGAGATTGCTCGCCAGAGATTGCTCGCCAGAGATTGCTCGCCAGAGATTGCTCACCAGGAAATGCGTTTAGGGCACGCATTAGTTGAGCTTCAGTTCCGGAATCGGTTCGCCTTGCGACACTCGCACTCGCAGGCCCGACAGCGCCGGGTTTTGGTACTTGAGCGGCAACTTTTCCGGCGCATCCGAGTCGGACACGACCGGCTTCTCGCCCGTCCAGGACACGGTCACCGCGTACTCGCCTTCCGGCGCGCCGTCGCCCGGCTTCAGCGTCGAGAGCTCAAACGTGCCGTCTTCTTTCACCACCGCGAACGGCGTCCGCACCAACGGGGGTGGGGCCGTGTCGCTCCCGGAACCAGACGGGCTAGGCACAGCACCGACCGCATTCAACGACTCGACCGGATGAAAAGTCACTCGCGCGTTGGGAATCGGTTTACCGCGGTACAAAACCTTCCCGGCGGCGGGGAAGAGTGGCTTGTCGATCGAGTCGACAGGCTCGGAGGAACAGCCGCTGGCGACGACCGCGATCAGCAACGCCAAAGTGCACCGCGTGCTTTGCATCCACCCTGACGGTGCCATTCGCCCCGCCAAATCTTGGACTCGCATCGACTCCAATCCTCCCAAAGCGTGACGTTATTCACGAAACGCTAATGGTGTAGGAGTCGCTTGTTAAGAAACTGCGAAGAAAGCGTTAATCCAATTCGTAGGATTTGCGACCAATGATGTGGGATTGAGCGAGGGAGCGAATCCATCCATGGTCGCCATCCTGCGGCTCGAACTCGGCACTTGTTGCCTCGAACGACTCGCGGTAGTTGTCGTGGACCCAGACAACTATTTTGCAGACAACGGGCTTGGACGGGAAAAACGGACCACGATCCGCGTATCGTCCCCGAAGCGCTCGACCCGTGTCTCCGTGGCAACCGCCGCGTCAGCGACGCGTGCGAGTCCAACGCCGCCAAGCGGTGTTGGGGCGGAGGAACCGCCTAGCAGTTTCGGAGCGACGTAGGCATGGACCTCGTCGAGTAGGCCGGAATCGTGAAAGGCGCCCAGCACTTGACCGCCGCCTTCGACCAGCAGATTAGTCCAGCGGCGACGGCCGCATTCGGCGAGCAGCTCGTGGAGCTGGTTGCCGGGATGCGCGTCGAGTTCCGACAGGCGCCAGATCTCGCAACCCGCTTCCTGGAATCGAGCCACGCGGTCGGCGGGCGCGGCCGGGCCGACCGCGAGCACGGTCGGGGCGAGTGGCGCTGTGCGGAAGAGCTGCCGGTCGATCGGCGAGTTCGCGTGGCGGTCGAGGACGATTCGGGTCGCGATCCGCGGGCCGGCGGGTCGCGCGGTCAACAGCGGATCGTCGCGTTCCACCGTGCCCCGTCCGACGAGTATCGCGTCAACGCGACCGCGCAGCGCGTGAACCGCGGCTCGCGACTGTTCGTTGCTAATCCAGCGGCTGTCTCCCGTGTACGCCGCGATCTTGCCGTCCAAGGTCATCGCCCATTTGCCGATGACCCAGGGGCGACGTTGTGCGAGCAGCATCCGATAAGGCGCGTTGAGTTGGCGGGCTTCGGCCTCCAGCAGTCCGACATCGACGCGAAGGCCCGCAGCGCGAAGCTCGTTGATTCCGTGACCGGAGACTGCCGGGAACGGATCGGTCTGCGCTACGACGACTCGGGCGATGCCAGCCGCCATGACCGCTCGGGTGCAGGGCGGAGTTTTGCCGAAGTGGCAGCACGGTTCCAACGTGACATAGAGTGTCGCGCCACGGGCTCGCTCCGCGGCGCCGGCGAGCGCGGCGGCTTCGAGCGCGACGACTTCGGCGTGCGGTCCGCCGAAGCGGGCATGCCAACCTTCGCCGACGACAGCGTCGTCGCGAACGATGACGCATCCGACGAGCGGGTTGGGTTCCACGGCGCCTTCGCCGCGACGAGCGAGCTCGAGGGCTCGCCCCATCCAAGCTCGATCCGCCTCCGAAAACATACGGTTACTCAACGTGGCCCACGGGCCGTGCGGGGAAGCGGGTCGGAGCCCGCGCTGTCCGCTTTTGAGGCGGCCGCGCGGTCTTCACCGCCGGGGCCGGCTTCGCCGACCGAGCGTTCGACGGAGCTGGTACAGCCGGTGGCGTGACACGCTCGGTATCAGGGGCCGGCTGGGGAGCCGTAGGCGGAACCGGTCGCATCGGTTTCATGTTCGCGGGCGGCCGCACTTCCAGGTCATTCGAGGGAGAATGCGCGATCGCGCGGTCGACGCAACTGTGCGGTTCGATGCCGCAGGCAGCCTCGCATCCCGGCTCGCATCCGCCAACACACCCCTGGTCACAGCATTCGCCATCAGAGCATGTCTCGCCGCGGCAGCCCCACAACATCGACCAGAGTCCG
>CAIXSC010001008.1 GCA_903921945.1 uncultured Planctomycetaceae bacterium | reverse complement strand
GGTTAAGCCATTGCCGCACTTGACCAAGCTCAGCGAGCGACCTCTCGCTGAGCGATCTCTTTCAGCGTCACGCTTTCGTGGACTGGCGACGAGACGTCATTTCAGATCGAAATGGATTTGGTTGGCATCGCCAGCCTGAACGGCCGCGGACAGTGTGGACTGCGAGTTGTACTGTGCGGGGATGTACTGTTCTCGGGGCTTGGCGTTCATCACGGGATCTGGCTGACCGCTCTCGCGGGTCGCGAAAATCTCAACGCGATGTTGACCGGACGCGGCCCGAAGTTCGTAGCTTCCGGCCGCGATCTTTCCAGCTCGGGGAGCGGCCCCGCCAGCACGCCAATGATCGCGATGACCACCAGCAATTCCACCAACGTGAACGCTTGACGAGAAAAACGTCTCATGATCGCCTCCAAAACCGAGCGGTCACGAACCCGACAAGGGCTTTCACGGTTGGCTAATCCACCCTCGCGAACTCGCCGCGTTCGCAGGCGCGGCCAGCGACGATGCCTAGCGACCCCGCAAGCTCAAAGCCAGCGAAACAAGGGACCGGGCGCGACGCTGTCCCACTCGGTTTCGGCGACAAACAAGCAGCCCGCGTGCGGATGCTTCCGCTCCTCCTCGGCCGTCATGTGCTCGACAGCCGTGGTCAGAACAAGCGACACACCGCCGGCGTGTGAAACCAATGCCGGACAAGTCACCCGTGGCGACCCTGGGGTCCGCCACGTCTGCTGCAACCGGCCGTCGCTCAGGCCGTATTGCCGTGCTTCTCCGCATTCGACATCGCGCGGATCGTAAAACGCGATGATCACGCTTTCACCATCCGGCGTGAGGACCATGCCGTCGGGAAAGCTCGGCCCATCCCGCAAATCCAGCACCAAACGTGGCGTGCCCACAGTGCCGGAAACGGGATCCAGCGGATGGGCAACGACGGTCTTGCTGGGAGAGTCGATGTCAAGCAACTGCTGTTGCCCATCGCGGCAAACGACTTTCTTGCCATTCGAGCAGATTTGATCGGACCGGAGTTGAAACAGTTTGCGATCGGTCCCGCGCCAAAAGTACAAGCCGGCTTTCGCTTCGGTGAACCGCAAATGCTTGCACCCGAAAATCAAGCCATCATCGACGAGCGTCGCGTCGTTGATGATCGTCTCGGTCACAGCGGCGTCGACAGGACCGCAGAACGGATTCCAACGGCGTTCCACGGTATCGAACAACCCGATCTCGCGCTCCAGCCCAATGACCCACGAGCGCCCGTCGACGCACGGGAAAGCGAACCCAGGACGGCCCGGTAAATCGAACCGCTCATCATGGCCCGAGTTCATATCAAACCGGTGTAGCGATCCGATCGTCGCGTCAGCCCCGTGCTGAATGCCAACCCAACTGAACAGGCCATCCCCAAGGGCGTAAGGGCCTTCAGGTAGAAACCGGACACCGGCATCGGCGGGACGGAACAGAGGGCGGGCGTCACAGATCGCGGGCATAGCCAAACTCCACAGCCCAACCGCGACAGTCCCATCCGCCGCTCACCGGAGATCGCACAGCGGAACTCGACTTCGGTCGTGGTCAAAACCGTTTGTTCAAAAGCTTTGTTGGCGGATCAAGTCGGTCAGATCGTCTGGCCGAGTCGCCTCGATGATGCGCAGCAGCCCATCGTGAGACGATTCGTCCATAGGCCCAACGGGTTACGGTTCCTCTCGGGTTAAAGGAATCGTGTAGAAGAGGATGCGGTGGTCAACACCATCCTCGCGAGAGGTCAACTTGAGGATCCGCTCAGCCTTGATTCCCGGAATCTCGAAGTCATGGCACACGATCCGAGTACCGGGCTTCATCTTTTCCAGTTGCGGAATCAGCCGTTGATTCAGGCGCGGCAGGAGGTACAGGGTGATGACGCTGGCCGGCGTCAAGTCGACCTCGAAAATGTCCTGCTGGAAAATCTCGACGCGCGATTCAACTTTCGCCTTTTTCGCGTTCTCCTTCGATTCAGCGACCCGCGCCGGATCCAGATCATAACCGCGACCCTTGCAACCGGTCTTTTTCGCGGCCGTCACGATGAACCGTCCGTCGCCGCATCCCAAGTCGTACACCACGTCGTCTTTGCCGACTTTGGCGATTTCGAGCATCTTCGAGACCACGTCGTGCGGGGTAGCGACATAAACCACGTCGGCCGTGCGTTTCTTGCCCGTGTCTTCCTGAGCGGCGCTCGGCGCGGACCAACCGCTCACCATCATCGCTGCCGCGATCGCGGCGATCGGCCACCCAAAACCTACCGTAACCTGTTTCGCCCGCATGGATCCCTCGCCACGTCATCTAGGGTTGATGGAATTCCCGAACGCAAGCCGCTATTCTTGTCCACTCAGCCGCAACCCCGCAACGTGCCGACCAATTCGAATCGCCATTTTTCCCGGGCCCCTCCGAAGACTTGACGCGTTGAAGCCGTCACCACCCGGCAATCCCATCGGAAAAGCTCGGCCTGACGCGAATCGCGGCACCCACCGCTCCTGTAGTTCCCACGTCCAGTCTCGCTCCACGTGCCGCTCGTCGTTTCGCTTTTGCGTCCGGCCCGTTGTCCCGCCAAGCGTCCCGCTTAAACTCCCTCTTCCCGTCCCGCGTCCCGTCTCGACTCACTCCTCCAGCCTCCGGCGAGCTCCATGTCGATCCGCCTCTCCGCGTTTCCCAAGTGCTACCTCGAGACCATCGCGAATCGCTCGATGTCCGTCTTTCAATGGATCGAGATGGCTCAGACGCTCGATGCCGACGGATTGGAAATGTACGAGGGCTTCTTCGAGAGCCTCGACGATGCCTATCTCGATCGGCTAGGCGACGCGCTGCGGAACGCCCACTTCGCCATGCCGATGCTCTGTTGTTCACCGGACTTCACGCAACCGGACGCGGACGGACGGAAGCGCGCGGTGGAGCGGCAATGGGAAATGATCCGAGTCGCCCGGCGACTCGGCGGCCCCGGAGTGGTTTGCCGGATCTTGAGCGGGCAGCGATACCCCGAAGTGAGTCGTGAACAGGGCGTCGCCTGGGTGTTGGAGGCGATCCACCAATGTTTACCCGTCGCTCGGGAACTTGACGTGGTCCTGGGAATGGAGAACCACTACAAGGACGGATTCTGGCGATACCCCGAGTTCGCTCAAAAGAGCGATCTGTTTCTCGAGATTGTGCGGCAAGTTGCCGACCGGCGGCACTTTGGCGTGCAGTACGATCCGTCGAACGCGTTGGTGGCTGGCGACGATCCGATCACGCTTTTGGAAGCGGTCGCCGACCGCGTTGTCAGCATGCATGCCAGCGATCGCTATTTGGCGGACGGCGCCACGCTGGACGAAATCCGACAGTCAGACGGCACCCTTGGATATTCGCCGAAGCTCCGCCACGGCGTGACGGGCCGCGGTTTGAACGACTATCCGCGTATTTTTCAAATCCTCCGTCGCCACGGTTACTCGGGCTGGATTAGTATCGAAGACGGAATGAACGGTATGGAGGAGATGGCGGAATCGCTGCGTTTCCTGCGGCGAATGGTCCACGACACTTACGGAGCATGATGGATGCGCCCTGGCACTTCGCGGCGTGCCAGGAGAGGCCGGCCGACCCAACACTGCACTCTCACACTTATCGCTTTGTCGAGGAACCTACCATTGACGAACGCTCGCCCACGCTTATCTCCTGGCACCCCACCATGCTCGCTGGCGTTCATCGATTGGCTAGCGATGGCTTTCGCGGCACCGTTGCGGTCGGCTCGCCTGCCGGGCTCAACCGTCCTGGCTCTCGTGGTCGCCTTGATGAGCACCCTGATTGGCGGCTTGGGACTCGAAAACGCCGCGGCGGCCCAGCCGCCCAATATCGTCTTGATCATTTCCGACGACCAAGCCTGGACGGATTACTCGTTTCAGGACCATCCCCACATTAAGACACCTCATCTCGACAAGTTGGCGAGGGAGAGCCTCACGTTTACCCGGGGATATGTGCCTTCGAGTTTGTGCTGTCCGAGTTTGGTGTCGATCATCACCGGTTTGTTTCCGCATCAACATGGAATCACGAGCAACGATCCGCCATTGCCGACCGGCTTGAAGGGCCCGGCGGCGAACAACAACCCTGGGTTTCGCGCTGAGCGGCAGCGAATGATCGGCTTGATAGATCATGTGCCAACCTTGCCGAAGCGACTCGCTGAAAAGGGGTATTTGAGTTTCCAATCGGGGAAATGGTGGCAAGGCGAGTTCACCAGGGGCGGGTTCACGCATGGCATGACGACAGGAAACCCGGAAAAGGGCGGACGCCATGGGGACCAAGGTCTGCAGATTGGCCGCAAAACCATGCAGCCGCTTTATGACTTTATGGATTTGGCACAACGCGAGCAGCGACCGTTCTTTGTCTGGTACGCGCCAATGCTCCCGCACGATCCCCACACTCCACCCGAACGATTACTCGCCAAGTACAAGACGGTCGCGCCGACGATCCACGTGGCGAAGTACTGGGCCATGGTCGAATGGTTCGATGAAACGTGCGGGGACTTGCTGGGCTATTTGGAACGGCAAGGACTGGCAAACGACACCGTAATCGCCTACGTCACGGACAACGGCTGGATTCAGGATCCCGACAATCGCCGGTACGCGCCGAAGTCCAAGCAGTCACCCTACGACGGAG
>CAIXSC010001007.1 GCA_903921945.1 uncultured Planctomycetaceae bacterium | reverse complement strand
TTTCCGTTATCGTCCGAAGCTGACTTCGCCCGCGATCCGCTGACCTTCTGCAGTTCGAGCCGCAATCGGCAGCCGCAACCGCCGCTGTCGCGTTGCGAATTCGACTGCCTTGCCGGTGACTGGATTGTGCTCTCCAGCGATGCCTTGGCGAAATGGCTCTATCGACTGTCCGACATCGGCCAGCCAATCGACTGGGCTGGACTGTGGCAACAGGACGCCTACACATGGACGCAGCGGGTCGGCAGCCTGCGGCTCCTCGATTCCCTCGAGCGGATTCGCGTCGACGACACAACGCTTGTGATCCTGCGTGTCGGCCATTCGCCAAACTCCACGGTGGTCGAAGCCTCCGAGTCGGCCACGCCAACGGCCACCGTCATCGAGCCGTCTCCATGCTTCGTGAACCCCGCGGTGCAACCGCCAACCGCCGAAGACGACATCATCGTCGCGGAATTGGCGGAGCCCGAGGACTCGGTGGCTCCCTCCAACCATGACGACCAGGAGCCTCCCCAGCCGGAAAGCGAGGCCTCAGCAGTCGAGTCCACGGCAAGCGAACACGCCGTCCTTGAATCAGGGAACCACGATCGCCCGGAAAATGGGCGAGCAAGCGGTGACAGCCCGGGCAGTGAGCTTTCCACTGGCGGTGCTACCAGCAACGCGAGTGAAGGCAACGCGAGTGAAGGCGGCGCGAGTCAAGGCAGCGCGAGTGAAGGCAGCGCGAGTCAAGGCAGCGCGGGTGAAGGCAGCGCGGGTGAAGGCAGCGCGGGTGAAGGCAGCGCGAGCCACAATGGAGTGCTTGACAATAACGTGATGGCAGGCGCGGCGATGGAAGATCGCGAGTCTTCGAGCGGCGCTGCCGAGCGCCAAGCGGTGAATGCGGAAGCGATGCATGGAGGAACGCTAGATGCGGGAGTGGTGAACCCGGGAGCGGTCGACGAATCGATGTTGGCTGGAGATGTCGCCAGAGTTTCCACATCCACCGATGTATCGAGTGAATCCACCGCCGCAATCGTGGATCATTCGCCCCAATCGCATGCAACTCTGCCCGAGGCTTCGCATATTGACGTGGCGGCGGGCGCGGCGGGTACTGCGAGTTCCGCGGGCGAAGCTTCGTCGAGCCCGCCAGGAACGAGTCCTTCCGACACAGTTTGATTCGCTCGCAACGTGTGTGCTCGAGGGTTGAGTTGCCGAGGATCTTGAGTGAGGAGTTGGGGCTGTGTCGAACCGACCACCACCACCGCCGCCGCCTCCCAAGGGGAATCGCGCCGCGAGCAGCGGCAGCGGCCATCCGGCTGCCACCGCCGGCACAAGTGCCGGCGCGAGTGCCGGCGCAAGTGCCAGCGCCAGTGCCAGCGCCAGTGCCAACGCCAGCGCCGGCGCGAGTGCCGGCGCAAGCGTAAGCGTCAGTGCGAAGGGCAGCGATGAGTTGCAACGCTGGATCGCCTCGCTGGAAGCCGAGAACGTTTCCGCTGGCCGACGCGGCAAACTGCTGATTGTCGTGTTCCTCTTCGGTTTGGCGTTGTTGCTCGCGTTGTTGGGTTGGCTCTACCAAACCACGGTCCGATCGTACGCGGTGCTGGACGGAGTGGAGATCGCGCAGAACCCGGCGAGCCAGGGCCGGGTCGAAATCGCGTTCGACGTGCGTCGGCCGGGCCGCGTGTTCCTCGCGCGGCGATCGGGTGGCATCACCACTGAAGTGATGGACTATTTCGAGCAACCCGGCCGACAGACACGCTCGTGGTCGTGGCTATTCGAACCGGGGGAACCGATCGATGTTCGCGTCCGCTATCGCGGCTGGTTGTGGCGCCGCGAGCAGTCGCGCAGTTTTCCCACGTCCAGCAAAGCCGACATCGTGATTCTGATCGACACGACAGGCTCGATGAACCGCAGCATCGCCACGCTTCGCGACCGCTGCGTGCAGTTCTCGGAAGCCATGCGACAACAACGCATCCAGCATCGGTTCGCGCTCGTGGGGTTCGGCGACGCGGCCGAGCCGGAATGGCGCGATGTGCGAGCCTTCACCGACGACGTCGCGGTGTTCCGCAGCGGCGTCGAGGGGTTGCGGCGATTCGACGGCGGCGATTTGCCGGAATCCGCGCTCGACGCGCTGCTCGCCGCGCTCGAACTGCCGTTTGACGAACAGGCGATGCGGCGGTTTTTCCTCGTGACTGATGCCCGGTTTCATGCGCCGGCGAAATCGGGCGAGTCGGCAGCGGTCGTCGCGCAGCGGTTGGCCGAACGTCGCGTGCTGCTGCAGGTGTTCACGCAACCGGAGATTCGCGGCGAATATCAGCCGTTGGTCGGCTCCGCCGGCCGCGTGCAGACGATCGCCGATTTCGGACAAGTGTTAAGCGAAGGCCGGATTCTCGAAGACTAAGTTCTCCCTCGAACCATGCGGAGAAGGAGTTGGCTATGAGCGGCTGTCCGCAATGTGGCCAAGTTTTACCTGCCAATCCAACAGCGCCGGCCCAGACAGCGCCGGCCCAGACAGCGCCGGCCCAGACAGCGCCGGCAGACCCGTCGTCGCCTGGCTTTGCGGCGTTGGCAGCCAGTTCGCCGACCGGTTCGTCGAAGCGGTGTTCGGCGTGTGGTCGTGAACTGCCGCAACAAACCGCGCCAGCCCGCCCTGCTCCACCCGTTCGTCCCCCCGCGCCCCCGCGTCCGCCGGCGCCGATCTCATCAGCCGCTTCCACTTCACAGCCCGCGCAATCGCCGCCATCGTCGGTTGCTCCGAACTCGCCCGTTCCGCCTCCCGCGCCGCCCCGGAGGCCAATCCCGCCACCGCCGCCAGGGCCCGTGGTGCGCGGGCCGAAACATGGAAAGCCGGACGAACTGCAGCGGCAGGCCATGGCGTTGCAGCGTTCGCTGCAGCGGCGACGCTGGGGAAACTGGGGACTCGGCCTGGGAACGCTCCTGGTCTTGCTGCTCGCCGGAGCCGCGTTCGCCATGTATTACCGCTCGGCGGTCATGGCGTATGCCGAGCTTTCGGACACCGACCTGGCGATTGCCCGGGACGCGGCGGATCCCGAGCGGTTGGCGATCCAATTCCGACCGGTCTCGGGCGGCCGCATCGGGTTTCGGCGACGGGATGAGAATCGCGACACGGAATTATTCGATGAAGTGTCCCCTTCCGAAAAACCGGAAACACTGCAATGGCGCTGGGCTGGCGTGCGGTCCGAGGACACGATCCAGGTGCGTTATCGCGCTGGTTGGTCATTGAAGACGGCGACATTAACCGTCGGCCCCGCCCCGCCGAAGGCGGCGTTGGGCAACGCGATCGTCGCCGGGACGGTGGTCAGCGCCACGACGAACCAGCCTGTCGCTGGAGCCACAGTGCGGCTAGCGGGCACGCCGCTGGAAACGGTGACCGACACCAAGGGCCAATTCCAGCTACTCAACGCGCCGGACGGAGATGGTTCGGTCGAAATCGCGGCGAACGGGTTCAGCACCGAACAATTGGACACAAAGCTGGCCGCCGGTTCGACAGTTCCGCTACGAGTGGCGTTAAGTCCTGGGCTGGCGGAAGGCCAGATTCGGTTCGTGGTCACCTGGGGCGGCGAAGCCCGCGATTTGGATGCCCACCTGGAAGGCCCCCTTCCCGGCAATCAACGCTTTCATGTCTTTCATAAACAGAAGGGAGACTTGGCAAGCAAAGAGTTTGTGAGTCTGGACGTGGATGATCGGGATGGCGAGGGGCCCGAGACCATCACCGTGCTCGGCGTGCAGGCTGGGAAATACCACTATTTCATCCACAATGCGGACGCCGGCGCCGCGGACGCGTTGTCGCGATCCGGAGCCGAAGTGAAAGTCTATCAGGGCGGGCAAACTTACCGTTTCCGGCCGCGAACGGTCCAAGGCGGCAACCTCTGGCGAGTCTGCGATTTGGTAATCGATGCGGCGGGCAAGGCCACGATCACGCCGATCGACCAATTCGAGAACACCACCGTCGAACAGGAGGGCCTCTATGCGAAACGGACGCAAGCCAATCGCGAAGCCTGGATCATCGATTACGGCGGTTCGCGGGAATCCGAAGCGGCCGTGAATGCCGGCTTGGAATGGCTCGCCAGGCACCAAGCCGAGGATGGCCATTGGGGTCCGGACTGCTTGCAGAACCACGCCAACTCGCGGTGTGAAAGCGACCCGCACTGCCAGCATGGCGGCGGCAATTTCGCGGTGGCTCAAACCGGGTTGGCAATTCTGGCGTTTCAAGCCGGCGGCCATTTCCATGACAATCAAAAGAAATTTTCGGAGAACGTCCGTCGCGGCCTCGACTGGCTTGTCCGCCAGCAGCAGAAGGACGGCAGCCTCTATCAACCGCACAGCGGCGTTCGACACCGGCATTTCATGTACGAGCACGGGATCGGCGCGTTCGCGCTTGCCGAGGCGAACGCCGTTGGCGTCGCGACCCGTCCCGGAGCCTCGACGCCGTACCGCGACCCGACCGAAAACGCGCTGCGTTACATCCAGCGCACCCAGCATAACGATGGCGGCTGGCGCTACACGGAATCCAAGGCGGAAGGCGGCGATATCTCGGTCACAGGCTGGCAAGTTTTGGCGCTTAAGAGCGGCAAAGAGGCGCGATTGGACGTCTCCGACGAGTGCGTCGCCGGTGTCGAACGATTCCTGAACCGTTGCCGAGTCGGCCGCACGGGCCGCACCGGCTACACAGCGTCCCACGAATTCATCAGCGAAGCCACGACCGGGGTCGGCATGTTGATCGACCAGTTATTCCTAGGCCACGGCGATTCGGAAATCGTCAAGAACGGCGCCGAGTTTTTAGCGAAGAAAGCCGACGGTTTCGACAAATCCGCCGGTTTCGAGCCGGCACTCTTGCGACTCTTTGGCGGTCGCGAGGAGGATGACTACTATTTGCTTTACAACTGCACGCTGGCGATGTTCCAGCATGGCGGCGAACCATGGAAACGCTGGAACGACGCCGTTCGCAATCGACTTGTCGCGCGCCAATTGCAGGGCGACCGCTGCGACCGCGGCAGCTGGACCCCCGACAGCCGCTGGGGCAATCAAGGCGGCCGAGTCTACTCGACGGCCCTCGCCATCCTGACGCTGGAAGTCTACTACCGTTACCAGAGCGAGAAAGCCAAAGTCTACTTTCAGTAAGCCTTTGACCACGATCATCGAATTGGGAGCCACGGCGAGTCGCCTGGTCGCGTAGCGACGACCGAAGGGAGCGCATGCTTTCCAGGCTAGGTCGCTGCGCACGTCATCCCGACCATGGAAGCCTGAGCCACCGGCAAGATCGACGGCAAGATCGACGGCAAGATCGACGACGGGTTCGCGCGGTTGTGCGGGGTGATCGATCGGTCTATGCGCTGGATGTCCACCGCGCAAAGATGTTTGGGAGAAGGAGCCCCGCATCACAAACGGGTGCTGATCCACCTGCTCAATGCG
>CAIXSC010001006.1 GCA_903921945.1 uncultured Planctomycetaceae bacterium | reverse complement strand
TCCGAGCCGCGGCCTTCGAACGTGCTTGACACCCGTTTCTATTCGCATTTCTACCCCCGGCGGCTTGACGCCGAAGTGCTGCTCGACGCGCTCTGCCAGGCCACGGGCGTCCCGGACACGTTCGCCGGCTATCCTCTGGGAACGCGCGCCGTCCAGGTGCCCGATTCCAACGCCGACTCGTACTTCCTATCTCTCTTCGGCCGCTCGGCCCGCGTGACGGCGTGTGCCTGCGAACGGGATAACGCCGTGACCTTGCCGCAGTTGCTGCATCTGCAGAACGGCGACACCCTGCTCGCGAAGATCAACGCCGCCGACGGGCGGTTGAAACGGCTGCTCGACGCCGCGCCCGCGTCGTCGCCGACGCCCGCGGACCTGGCCCGTGCGATGGATGAACTGTACCTCGCGAGCCTGTGCCGATTGCCCGACGATCGGGAACGGACCGCGGTGCTCGCCAGTTTGCGCGAGGCCGAGCGTCCCCAAGAGGCGTTCGCCGACCTGCTCTGGGCGTTGCTCAATAGCAAAGAATTCGCCTTTCAACATTGATTTGCCGACGATAGTGTCGACAGAGACCCACGACGAAAATCCTCCATCACGGCGAGAGTGACAAACCCATGCGCGATTCCATCGGCGGCGGGCAGACCCATGGCAAGTTCCGCGATCTGACGCGGCGTCGGACGTTCCTGCGGGTCGGCGCGCTGTCGACGCTCGGGATCGGCTTGGCATCGGTGCTCCGCAGCGAGGCGGCCGCGGAGAACCCGGCCTCCCGGGCTGAAACACCGGCAGGCTCGTCCTCCGACAACCCCACTGGCACAGGCCGTCGCGCACGGGCCAAGTCCGTGCTGTTGGTCTTTCTGGGTGGCGGACTGTCGCATCACGACAGTTTCGATTTGAAACCCGAATCGCCCGCGGACGTGCGTGGACCTTACGAGTCGATCGAGACGGTGGTGCCGGGGCTGCGCATCGGCGAACTGTTGCCGCGGATGAGCCGCGTGATGGATCGCTTGACGTTGGTGCGGAGCGGCGCGCACAACAACGATCATCACGAGACGGCGACGAACTGGGTCTTGTCGGGGCGGTTTGGAACGCCGTTCGGCGATTTCCCCGCGCTCGGAGCCGTCGCCGCCCATGAACTGGGCTTTCAGGGCAAGCTGCCTCCCTACGTGGCGGTGCCGCGCAATCCATCGTTCACCTGGGAACTCGGACGCAGCGCCTACCTGGGCGGCCGGTACGAATCGTTCAAGGCGGGCGATCCCAGCCAAGCAGGTTATCGCGTTCGCGACCTGGCCGCCGCCGAGCCGCTTGATGCCACGCGACTCGGCCGCCGCCGCGCGATGCTCGACACGGTCGACCGCCTGGCGCGTCAGGTCGAGGGCAACGACCAACTGCAAGCGTACGACCAGTTCCAACGGCGCGCGGCGGAGATGGTGTTGTCGACCGAAGCTCGCGAGGGATTCGCCATGGAGCAGGAATCGGATGTGCTGCGCGATCGCTATGGCCGCAACACGTTTGGACAGAGTTGCCTGTTGGCGCGTCGACTGATCGAACGCGGCACACGCTTTGTCACCGTGAATTACGGCGGTTGGGACCATCATTCGAAGATCTTCCCCACCCTGGACAAGAAGCTGCCTGAGTTCGACCAAGGGTTCTCCGCCTTGATGGAAGACATGGATCAACGCGGCTTGTTGAACGATCATCTCGTGGTCGTGATGGGCGAATTTGGCCGCACGCCCAAGATCAACAAAGACGCCGGACGCGACCACTGGGGGCCCGCCGCATCCCTGCTGTTCGCGGGCGCCGGAGTCGCGCGGGGACGCGTGATGGGCGCAACCGATCGGGACGGCGCCCAAGTCACGGAATCGCCTGTGCGCCCCGCCGACGTCGCTTCGACCATTCTGCAGTCGCTTGGCATCGATCCCGCCAAGCATTTGGTCACGCCCGATGGACGTCCCATCGCCATCCTTGACCAAGGCGAACTGATTCGAGGACTGTTCGCATGAGACCGCTCGATCGATTCCAACGAATCGCCGCCATCGGCGTCGCAATCACGCTCGGCGTCGCGTTCCATCCCGGGACGTCGTGGAATCTGGCCACCCAAACGCGGGCGGCCGAAACGCAGGCGGCTCAGAATCAGGCGGCTCAGAATCAGGCGCCGATGGAGCCGCCCGCGATTGTGCTGGCCGTGCCGTTCGC
>CAIXSC010001005.1 GCA_903921945.1 uncultured Planctomycetaceae bacterium | reverse complement strand
TAGTCGATGCGTTCGGCGGAGTTCTTTCCGCGACCGAACGGCTGGCGGACTGGATCTCGACCACCGCCAGCAATGGATTTCCCAGCGATTGCGGGCGATCGCCGAGTTCTTCGCGATCGACGTCACCGATTTCGCGGTGATCGACAACGAGTTCCATGCGGTGCTGCGCAATCGTCCTGACCTCGCGGCGAAGTTGACCGACGAGCAGGTCGTTCGTCGCTGGTCTCGGATGTCGCGTCGGTGTCTTGAGATCCAGCCGGAAATCGGGAAAGAGCAGCTCAAGAAATGGCTTTCCCAGCGGAAGAATTTGGCCGAGTTGCGAAGGCGTTTGAGCAGCATCAGTTGGCTGATGATCATGCTCAAAGAGCCGATCGCGCGGGCGGCCAACGCCGAGGATGGCGTTCGCGGTCATTTTTTCGGCGAGCGGTTCAGTTCCGTCGAATTGGAGGATAGCGAGCAGCGGCTGGTGACGAGTTTGCAGATCAATTCGCTGCCCATGCGAATGGGGCTCGCGAAAGACCTCGCGACGTCGCGGTTCACGGCGGCGCATGCTCGACACAACGGCGACGGAGATTGGTTGGCTGGCGAACTGAACACGAACGATGGGCACCGTTTGGCGGCTTCACCAATAGCAGCACCGCCTGCCGCGGACTCGCCTGCCGTGGATGGCGGCACAGTCGCTCGCGAGACGTCGGATTGCGAGACGTCGGATTGCGAGACGTCGGATTGCGGGACGTCGGATTGCGGGACGTCGGATTGCGGTAAGTCGGATTGCGGTAAGTCGGATTGCGGTAAGTCGGATTGCGAGACGTCGGATTGCGGTAAGTCGGATTGCGGTAAGTCGGATTGCGAGACGTCGGATTGCGGGACGTCGGATTGCGAGGCGGAGTCTGATCGAGTGAGCGGGTCCGAAGACACGTCGTCGAAAGCGGATGTTATTGACAGTGAGTCATCGACGGATTGCTCTCACGATGCCGGGAGTCTGCCGTTGTTCAATCGGCTGCCGCTGGACGTCTACTTGGAGTGGCTTGAGGCCAATATCGCGCCGGCGGGCCACAAAGCGGTCTTCAAGACGGCTTTGTTGGAAATTCCCGTCGAGCTGCCGGCCGCATGGTTGCGTTTTGGGTTGGACGCGGCACGGTGGTCGGATGCGGTGGAGGCCATTGCTCGTCGTTTCCGTTGGCTCGCGGAAGTCGCTGCCTCGATGCGTCGCGATAGTCGACGCTTCGTAGCCGATGAGAGTCCGCCGACTCGGTAGTCACGGCCAGCGGTCGCGGCGACCCGCGCGACGTTCGGCGACAAGGTCGCAGAAGATTCGCCCGGTTTCCGTGACCGCTTAAGAAGCAACCGCTCCGCAAAAAAGCTGTCGATGGACGGCGACGGGCTTTGCTGCGCGCTGTTCTGAGGATCGAAGGGAAATTCGCCCCGCAATTACCCTGCTGTAGATGGGGTAATTGTTAAATTGCGTTAACTGGGCTGACTCGGGGCGGCCCGCAGCCCGCTCTTTCCCATTTTCGGGGCCGGGGCACGGCGAACGCCCCTTCTTTGCCGCCCCAACGCCGCAAAAACCTCGCGGATTCCGGTCGCGGCCGGGCCAGCTAGCGCGGAAGAAATCAAAACTAGACTGTCTACCTTGAATGGCCCATTTGCCAGCTGCCGGGTTGGCATTCCGGCAGGCTTCTCGCCTAGCCCAGAAGGCGATTCATAAACTCATGCCAAAAATAGGTTTACGGCATGGAAGGGCTGGGCAGGTGTCCGTGCGTCGTGGGCCGGAGAATCGACGACGGCCGCAATCTGGCAAGGCCATTCGGGGACGAATAGAGAACGCGAACCAAAGCCCGGAAACCGCCAACGGGTGTGGTAAATCCGCGTAGGACAGTCTGGCTTTTTTCGCCCAGCGGTCTCGCCGGCGGTCAGCCGTTCACCGACCGAGGATCGGCGATTGCCAAGGCGAGTGCGATTGCTCAATCGTGCGAGATCACCCTCGAGTGTGCGAATGCCCCGACGGTCGCGCGACTGCCACAGATCGGCAAGGTCATTCAAGGGTGGGTGATTACCCCAAGACGTGGGTGATTACCCCAAGGCGTGGGCGATTACCCGAGGTCGCGCGTTCGCCAGACTCTTGCGCGATTTGCCGAGGGTACGCGATGGCGCCAGCGAGATGCGATCACCCCAGCGCTAGGCGGTTGTCCGACGGCTGCGCGATTGCCCCCGTTGTACACGATTGCCTCAGGCTCACGCGATGATTCAACGGGTGCGCGATTGGCCGACGGTGCGAGATCGCCGTTCGACGGTGCAATTGGCCGAGGATATGCGATTGCCCCAGCGGTATGCGATTGCCCGACGGGTGCGCGATGGCCCCAAGTGGGCGAGATGACTCGATGGTCGCGCGCTCGCCCTGCGGCGTGAGTGATTTTCCGACGGTTGAGTGATTACTGGACGGTTGCTCGATTTCCCCGCCGGGGTTGAGCGATTGTCCGACGTTTTCGCGATCAGCCGACGATACACAATCTCCCCTGGCTTACGCGAGTGCTCGACGGTCGCGCGTTGACCCGATAGGTGCCCGATTGCCAAAAAAGGTGCCCGCTCACTCAAGAAGGGCCTTGTTCACGGGCAATTGTGCCGGCGGTTGGAGTTTCGTGGGCGGCGAACTAACGAATGGGTGATGGCATCCTGCCAGTGGGATCGCCGCATCTTGCCGCCAAGGTGCTTCAACTTACGGTAGCGTCAATCCCGATCGCTCTGAGTTCACTTCGTTCTTTCTGTTTCACCAGATTGGACCCTTACCCGGCGACGCGCTCCCCGAATGTTGCGATCTTCTGGTGCTGGAGATCATGGGCGATCCCCCCGCTATCCTTCAGTCTGATGGAAGGCCCAAGCGGCCTGATCCAGCAGCTATTTGACCCACAGGTACACCTGGCTCCGTTGGATTTGGGACTCACCCGCCAAGTCACTGATCGGCGCCTTGTCACCGAGATCCCGCCGTTCCATGGTCGCCTGCCGGACGTCGAAAAATGACCGCCTCGTACGTTCGCTTGAGCACGAACTGCGCAAGTTGGGCCGAACGGATTTGCTAGTCGGCACCCGCACGCATCAGTGAATCAGTGGGTAACGGATAGTGCGGCGCGTAGCCGAGCCGACGACACGAATCCGTCGCGGCGCTAGTTCCCAGGCATACGATTGCGTGAAGCCGATCAAGCCTGATTTACTGGCGTGTAGACGGAGAATCCCGCGCGGCCTCCCAGCGCCAGCGCCGAGGCGATGTTTTCGACAACCCCGCGAGGCTCGGCCAAGACGGCGCGACGGATATCGTCGCCGCGAGTGACATTCCAGGCCGAATAAACCACGCCTTGTTCCAAACGCTCAAGGCCGTTTCACAAGGCGTTTGGGCATCTGCGGAGTAGCCACAACAATCGCGGACCCTTCCTCCGCCAACCGTTCGGCGATCGCCCCGCCGATACCTTTGTCATTGGCGCCGGTGATCAACGCGACCTGGTTCTTGAACCGCGGTTACCCCGGAGCCAGCGGCACCACAGTCGACGCGAGCAGCATCGCCGCCTCCATCCCATGAGAGGCGGCCGCATCCGTAGCGTCCCGTCGGGAACCAGCCGCGTCGGTCGCATTCCCACCCCCGTTACCGCTGCCAACTCCATTCGCGTCGCCAACGATTATCGCGTTGCCAACGGCATTCGGTGTGCTTGCAGCACCCTCGACGGATCGCGACCGCGTTCCCAGGAAGATGATCCAACCACCCTGCGATACCGACCCAGGGAAGAGCCCCGAAGCACAGCTTTGTCCAGTAACCGATGCACTCACGACGGAGATGACTGGCGGGTGTCGCGTTGCTCGGCGGGGCCCCAGAGCAACAGCAAGGCGACACTGCCGGCGAGCGGCGCTAGTCCGATCCAGAACACACCCGTCGCATACGAGCCTGTCGCGTCGATATGCTTGCCGACCCGGGCCTGCATTTCTCCGGAAACCACCCATGTGATGAAGGCCAGCGAGCCGCTCACCCTTCCCTGAAAACGGGTCGAGATTTCCTGCGTGAACGAGTAGTAGTTGGGGAACAACCCCAGTGCGCCGAAGCCGATTACCAGCAGCAAACCCAGAAGCGGCCAACCGGCCGGCAACAACGCGGCCACGGTGCTCAACGAGGTCAGCAGCGCGCATACAGTGAACGTGGCGACCCGCGCCGTGTGGATTTTCCACTGCCGCGCTGCCAACCATTTCACGGCGATACCCGCTGTGATGCATCCAATGTCCGTGGCGATGTAATACGCCGGCACAAACCAACGCACGGCCCCGGCCGAGTAGCCGTAGTGCTGCTCAAGCATTTTGGGCAGCCAAGCTCGAAAGAACTGCCATGTCGCGTTGATCACGACGACCACCACAACCAACGCGACGAGCCGCTTCACCGTGCGAAACGAAATGGCGGGCGCGTGCGACTCGGCAATTCCCCGAGTGCGGCCATCGACCAAACGGCTCTTGCCCTGTGCGTCGAGTCGACCTTGGTCGCCGCTCAAGTCTTTAGCGCCGCTCAAGTCTTTAGCGCTGTTGACGTCTTTAGCGCCGTTCGCGTCTCTCGCGCCATTCAAATCTCTCGCGTCATTCAAATCTCTCATGCCGTGTGAATCGTGCGAGTCCTGCGCGCCGCTCGTAGGAATTCGCAGGTCGTTCGGGCCCACTAGGAAGAGCCACGGAAAGACCCACAACGAGCCGAGGCAGCCAATCACGACATAGGGCATTCGCCACCACCCGAGCTGCTCGGGTGTCGGGACCAGGCCGGCGGGAAGGGCGGCGCCCGCGAACGGATCAAACGCCATAATGACAAATGGCGTGAGGATCGCACCGAGCGACGCACCGCTCTGCAGAATGCTGTTCCCGAATGGACGGTCGGCGGCGGCCAGGAGGCGTTGCGTGGTAACAAGCGCGCACGGCCACTGGCCGGCTTCGAAAAAACCGAGCACGACCCGGCAGAACAGAAAGCCGATGTAGGGCGGCGACAACACCGGCTCGGGCCCCGCATTCGCCCCGCCCACCGCGATGAAACCACCGATCCAAGGCACGCCGCTCAGCCATTGGGCCAGCGGTGTCAAGAGCGGTCCGATGCGGTCCGCGAAACCGGTGGCGACGCCGGCAGCCGACCATCCGAGCAGAACGAACGGATACAGCCAGCGGACACTCAACTTGTCCGCCAGCAAGCCGAAAAACAGCCCGCCCACCGCGAACGCATAGCCGAAGCCGCGTTCCAGTTGACCATACTGCGTGTTCGTGAGCTGCGTTTGCCGCTCGATCGCCGTGATCGTAAGCGACAATGTCTGCCGGTCCATGTAATTCAGGACCAGAGCCAGCAGCAACATGCCGCACACGATCCACTTTTTCTTCGCCATCGTGTCAGCGGGCGAGTCTGTCGTCATGGCAATCTCCCGGCCGCGGCGGCGTTGGCCCCGCTGGCAGGTCTAGGCGTCCCAAGCGGTGCCGTCCCAGGCCAGCATGCGTTCCAGCAACTGGACCACGTCGGCGGTGAACACTCGGAAAATAGTTTCCCCTTTCTCCGCCGTTGCGAACCGCGGGTCTCCGATATGTCCCGGCGCGGTGCGATCCTTCGTGATCCACGCCCGATGTGCCGGCGCGAATCCAGTCCCGAATTCCACCGGTTCCGTCCGCGACAAATCCCCCACGAGGTGCGGCTGGATCCGCAGCATCATCGAGGTTTCCCATTCGCAGGCGTGCCCCATCTGCTGTTGCTTAATGAGCGGATCGACCTTGTGGGGCTGGCCGCCGAGCGTCCAATAGGTCGTCGTGAGCAAGCACAGGTCGCCGCGCTGGCGGTACTTTTGCCGCAATTCGAAAAACGCTTGCTGGGCGGGAATGATGTTGCCGCCGTGGCCATTGAGCACCAGGATGCGGCGGAATCCATGGAACAGGAAGTTTTCCGCCATGTCCCGCAGCAAATCCAAGTACAGCCGCGGCGACGCCGACATGGTTCCCGGAAAATCGAGATGGTGCTCGGAGTTGCCCAGCCACTGCAGCGGCGCGAACAAGGTTCGGTCGGCGACCGCCTTGTGCTCCTTCACTCGCCGCACCACCTCGCCCAAGAGCAGACTATCGGTGAACACGGGCATGTGTCGGCCGTGTTGCTCCAAGGCGGCCACCGGGATCACAATCGGCGTGTCCCGCGACAGCGAGTCGACATCGGTCCACTTCAGGTCGGTCAAATCCATACGGCGCAGGCTCCGGGAGTGGTGGGCGGCGAGAGGTTTTTTCGTAGTCTTGGAACTGGCAAGTTCGCATGGCGCGGTCGCAGCGCACCGCGCGGGCCGCAACGATTTCGACGCGAGGCGACGCGGCCTGGCGTGACGATTCCGACACGGCACGACTGGCGGCCAGTGTGGCCCCGAAAGACGCTCGGATCAATAGCCCCGCCCCTGCTTCCGCTGGCGATCGCTATATTTCCGGCACCCATGCGTCGTGATCGATCGTCCCAGCACTGGATAATGATGTCGCTCGAAACTTCCATTCTGGTCGTGCTGATTTTCAGCTTCGCGTCGTTCCTGCAGGGGATGACTGGCTTTGGATTTGGCATGGCGGCGATGGCGCTCTTGCCACTGCTGATCGGTTTTCACGACGCGGTCAAGTTGGCGGCGGTGCTCGGATTGGCCGTCAACATGTTCACATTCGCGGCCTATCGGAAGAGCTATGACTGGCGGCAAGGAAAGTCGTTGATCGCGGCGGCGGCCGTCGGCGCGCCGTGCGGCGTGGCGCTCGCACATCTTGCGCCCGGTTCGTGGATGATTCGGTCGTTGGGGCTCTTGATCTGCCTGTTCACCTTTCATGAACTGCTGTTGAGTCGCGTAACGAAGGTTGTGGTTCCACAGCAATGGGCCGTGCCGATGGGTCTCTTGGCGGGAATTTTCGGCGCGGCGTTCAACATCGGTGGTCCGCCCGCCGTGATTTACTGCTATTCCCGCTCGTGGACGAAGACTCAGATTGTGGCCGTGTTACAAGTCATGTTTTTGGTGATCGGCCTGTTGCGGGTTGCGTTCTCGCTCGGCGCGGGCCTGCTGGAAACTCGCGACGCCGCTATTATTTTTTCCGCGCTTCCGCCGACGTTCCTGGCGATCATTCTCGGCAGAAAGCTGCTGGACCGCGTTCCCCAATCCAAGATGCGGATCGGCGTCCATCTGGCGCTATTCGCCATGGGGCTGAAGTACGTGGTGCTCGGCGACTAGCCCTCGCCCGCGAAGTGCAGGTGGAACTGTTCGTCGCAGAAGCGGTCGGTCATGCCCGCCAGGTAGTCGCCCACGGTGCGGCGCAGGCCCCGGTTGGCGGCGCGCTGCTGGAAGCTGGCGGGCAGCAGTTCCGGACGCCGCTGATAGCCTTCGAACATGTGCCGCAAGCGCTCCTGAGCCCGCGTGCGAACGGCGACGAGCCGTGGATGGCGGTAGACGTTCGCGTAGAGAAACGCTTCCAAATCTCGTTTCGGCCCTCGTAACGAATCGCTAGGACCCAGCCGGAAGTTCGAGGCGCAAGCGGCCGCCGCCGACGGGAAGTCGCCGGCGATCAATTGTCTGCCCGAGTGTTGCAGCAAGTCGCCCACCTGGATGTCAATGAGTTCGTGAACGATGCCGGTTCGCAGCATTTTGGGAGACAGCGGCGAGTGCCTCGCGCGGGCACGGCGGGCCGCGTCTTGCACGAGCGGCAGTTGGCACAGCGAGTCGATATCAACCAGTCCCAACTGCACGGCATCGTCGGTGTCGTGGGCGTCGTAAGTAATGCTGTCGGCTAAGTCGACAATTTGCACTTCGAGCAGCGGCGCGTCGCCAGCGGCGGCCGCCGCCCGTTTGTCCGCGCGCACGACCTGGCCGTCCAACACTTCGCGAGTGAGGTTCAATCCGGGAAAATCCGGATAGCGATTCTCCAATTCCTCGGCGATCGCCAGCGCGTGCCGATTGTGGGAAAAACCGCCATCCTCCGCCAGCAACTCGTTCAACGCATCCTCGCCGGCATGGCCGAACGGCGGATGGCCAATGTCGTGGAACAGCGCCAACGCCTCGACCAAATCCTCATTCAAACGCAGCGCCCGCGCCATGGTTCGCGCGATCGACGCGACCTCATAGGTGTGCGTCAGACGCGTGCGATGGTAGTCTCCCATGTCGCCTGTGAAGACCTGCATCTTGCCGCTTAGCCGGCGATACGCCGCGCTATGGACAATCCGGTCCCGATCACGTTGAAACGGTCCGCGATACGGATGGGACGGTTCGGCGTGACGGCGTCCCCGCGAGTCCCGGCTAAACATCGCGTACGGGGCAAGCACCGCCGCTTCGCGGTCTGCCACCGTGGAAAAATCGGCCGAGAATGCCATGGAATGCCCCCCTGCGAACGCGGGGCGGTGCGGGTGCGGAACCGAGCCTCGGCCGTCCCCTGGTCGCCCAGGACGGTGTCTGTTACGGTCACGAAGTCTAACGCCACCCGTCATTTCCCGCCATCCACTCATGGCCCCACGCAACGCCGCCGCTGCCTCTTCCCCTGCCGCCCCCTCCGGCCCTGCCAAGGCCGGCGCGGCACATGCCGGCCCTGCCAATGCGAGCGCTGCCCCATCCGGCGCTGCCCCATCCGGCGCTGCCGATGCGGGCGCTGCCTCGAGAGCCGCTCGTTCGACAGCGACGAACGACGACATGATTCGGCTCCGCGGCGCTCGCGTTCACAATCTGAAAAACGTCGACGTCGATATTCCCCGCGATCGCCTCGTGGTGCTGACCGGTCCTAGCGGCTCGGGCAAGAGCAGCCTGGCGTTCGACACGCTGTACGCCGAAGGCCAACGACAGTATCTCGAAACGCTGTCGATCTACGCTCGCCAGTTTCTTCATTCGCTCGAGCGGCCCGATATCGATAGCTTGGATGGGCTGCCGCCAACGATCTGCATTGACCAACGAGTCGGCGCCCGGAACCCGCGCAGCACCGTGGCCACAGCCACCGAGATCCACGATTTTCTCCGGTTGCTCTACGCGCGGCTTGGCGAGCCTGAATGCCATCGTTGCGGGCGGCCGATCCGTCAGCAATCGCCCGAGCAAATCCAACAGCGCTTAACGCGTCTTCCGGAAGGCACTCGGCTGATGCTGCTCGCTCCGATGGTTCGAGGCCGCAAAGGCGAGCATCAAGCGGTGTTCGAAGAGATTCGCAAAGCGGGGTTTGTCCGCGTGCGAGTCGACGGTCAACTGTGCGATGTCGAACGCCTCCCGCCACTCGATCCGCGTAAAAACCACACGATCGAGGCGGTTGTGGATCGCATCCTTGTGAAGCCGGACGCCGAGCCGCGACTCGCCGAATCCCTCCGACTCGCCATCAAACATGGCGAGGGAGTTCTGATCGCCTGCTATCAACAACACCGCGCCGCCGCGACTTCATCGCCGCGAGAAGGCCGCGAGCAAGCGTCTGACGAAACATGGCACGACGAGCTCTTCAGCACTCGCTATGCCTGCGCCGCGTGCGAGATCAGCTACGACGAACTCGAACCGCGAACATTCAGCTTCAACAGTCCGTACGGCGCTTGTCCAACATGCGAGGGGTTGGGAATGCGCGAGCAGTTCGATCCCGAACTGCTTTTTCCCGAACTGGGACGCTCGCTGGACGGCGGCGCGTTGGCTCCTTACCGCGACGAAAAACGCCTGCCCAAACGCATTGCCGAAGCGGCCAACGCGTTCCTGGCGGCTCACAAGCTGGACAGCGCGACGCCGTTGGAACGCTGGCCGGTTGACTCGCTCAGTCGCTGGTTGAACGGGCCGGACGGCAACCTCGGCGAGGCTCTGGAGAAAGAGTTGGCGACGGCGACCGACGATGAACGGCGGACAAAGCTCGAATCGTTTCGAGGCCAAGTTGTCTGCGCGGCATGCAACGGCTCGCGACTGCGGCCGGAAGCGAACCGTGTGCGAGTGGGCGGTCGCACGATCGGCGAGTTCTCTCGATTGTCGATCGGGGAAGCGCGGGCGGCCTGCGACGAACTGCGGTTTCCAGAGCATGACCAGCGGATCGCCGAGCCGATGTTGAACGCCATTCGCGGGCGGCTCGACTTTCTCATCCATGTTGGCGTGCCCTATCTGACACTGAGCCGCGCGACCGACTCGTTGAGCGGCGGCGAACTGCAGCGCGTGCGTTTGGCGGCCAGCATCGGATCGGGGCTTGTCGGTGTTTGCTATATCCTGGACGAGCCGTCGATTGGGTTGCATCCGCGGGACAACCAGCGGTTGATCGATTCGCTGCGGGAGCTGCAGCGGCAGGGCAACACGGTGCTGGTCGTCGAGCATGACGAGGCGATGATGCGCCAGGCGGATTGGCTGATCGACATGGGACCGGGCGCGGGGCGGCTTGGCGGCCAAGTGGTCGGCCAGGGAACGCTCACCGCAGTATGTTCCCAGCCGAATTCGCCGACGGGCCGCTACTTGGCGGGCACTTTGCGGATCGCCGACTTGGCCCGGCGGCGTCCGCTTTCGAGGGAGCGGGCGATTGTGTTGCGCGGGGCTACCCTACACAACCTGCGATCGCTCGATGTGCATTTTCCGATCGGCGGTCTCGTCTGTGTCACGGGCGTGAGTGGCAGTGGCAAGAGTTCGTTGGTGAACGAAACGCTGGTGCCCGCCTTGCGGCGCAAACTTGGGACGGATGTCGCGAAGCCAGGGCCGTTCCGAACGCTCGAAGGCGTCGAGGCGATCGACAAAGTGATTCCGGTGGACCAAACGCCGCTCGGGCGGACCCCGCGAGGCAATGCGGCGACCTACACCGGCGTGTTCGACGACATTCGCAAACTGTATGCGGGCACGCGCGAGGCGAAACAACGCGGCTTCAGCGCCAGCCGTTTCAGTTTCAACGCCAAGGGCGGCCGCTGCGAGGAGTGTCAGGGACACGGACTGCGGAAAATCGAAATGAATTTCCTTCCCGATCTCTACGTGGACTGCGCCGAGTGCGGTGGAAAGCGGTTCAATCGTCCCACACTGGAGGTCAAGTATCGCGATCTGTCGATCGCCGATGTGCTTGAACTGTCGGTGGACGCGGCCGTCGAGTTTTTCGCGAACGTTTCGTCGATTCGCAAACCGCTCGCCGCGCTGCGCGACGTGGGCTTGGGCTATCTGCCGCTCGGGCAACCTTCCAACACGTTGTCCGGTGGCGAGGCGCAGCGAGTGAAGTTGGCCGCCGAGCTGTGCCGCTCGGAAACCGGTCGAACGCTGTACATCCTGGACGAGCCGACGACCGGCCTGCATTTCGAAGACATCCGCCGTCTGCTTGATGTTCTGAATCAACTGGTGGACAAAGGCAATTCGGCGATTGTGATCGAGCACAATCTGGATGTGATCGCCTGTTCCGATTGGTTAATCGATCTCGGCCCGGAGGGCGGCGCGGGTGGTGGCCGTTTGCTGGCCGAAGGCCCGCCTGAAGAAATCGCACTGCGGTCCGACAACGCGACCGGACAATTCCTAGCGCAATACCAAGCGGAACGCCTAGCGCAAAACCGTCCATAGTGCCAAACGCGATTCCCGACAGATCGCGATTCCGCGCCCCTGCGCTGATCCGTGCTCCTGGTCACGCAAAACGAGTAACAGTCGTGAACCAGCTCAAAACCAGCCAGTAAGACCGAACGGATCGGGGCGTTGCCACGCTCGAGCGTTTGTGGGCCGACAAGCCGATCGGGCCCGTAACGATCGGCACCGAATGTCGGATGGAACATGCCCAGGTGCACAAGAAAATGCATCGCGCGACCGACGAGCGGCGAGCGACGCCCATGCACTCCAGTGCCGGCCCATGTGCGTCGCACAACTCCCCGCACAACTCCTCGCACTCGCAACGCGACGCCCTCCGCCATGCAATACAATCGCCGTGAATTCGGCGATTAACTCCAACGCCCTCTGCCGCTCAGTTCCACCTCCCACCTTTCCACCTCCCATCTTCCAACCTCCTGCTTTCCACCTCCGACTTTCCACCTCCTACTTTCCACCTCCTACCTCTCACCTCCTACCTCTCACCTCCCACTTTCCATCTCCCAATCATCCATGCAAAGCATTCAGGCCTTTCTGGAGATCCTGGCAGCGGCTGGGGTGTCGCACGTGTTCGGGAATCCGGGAACGACCGAGTTGCCGTTGAACGAGGCGATCGGGCGGGACTCGCGGTTTCGGTACGTTTTAGGGCTGCACGAGATTCCCGTGGTTGGGATGGCGGACGGTTACGCCATGGCGTCAGGAAACGTGGGGGTGTGCAATCTGCATGTGGCGTGCGGGTTGGGGAACGCGATGGGGATGCTCTACAACGCCCACTGCGAAGGAACTCCGCTCGTGGTGACTGCGGGTCAACAGGACCGGCGGCTGCGGTTTGGGGAGCCGGTGTTGGAAGGCGATTTGGTGTCGGTGGCTCGGCCGTGGACGAAGTGGGCTTGCGAAGTGCAACGCGGCGCGGATGTGCCAGCGGCGGTAAGGCGTGCGGTGCAATCGGCGCTCACGCCGCCGACAGGCCCTGTTTTCCTCTCGTTGCCGCTCGATGTGCAACGTGAACCGCTGGATCGGCCGGATCTGTCGCCGCCCTGTGTTTTGGATCGGGGGGTTCGACCCGCCGAGGCGGCGTTACGGCGAGCGGCTGACCGGTTGGCGGGTGCTCGTCGACCGGTGATTCTGGCGGGCAGTCGCGTGACCGAGGCGGGCGGGGCGGAGGCGCTGGCCCGGTTCGCGGAAACCTGGGGAGCGCCCGTGTTCGCGGAAAACACAACCGCCCACGGACGGTTGCCGATGGCTTCCAACCACCCGTTGTATGCCGGGATCTTGCCGTATTGGTCGCCGGAAATTCACTCGCGGCTGGCCGAGTTCGATGTCGCGCTGGCTGTGGGGATCAACCTGCTGAGGTTGTACATTCACAAGCCGCCCGACCGGTCGTTGCCCGAGGGGCTCGCGCTCGTGCAGCTCGACAACGACCCCTGGCAAATCGGCAAGAACTATCCGGTGGAAGTTGGCTTGGTGGGCGATCCTCGGTGTGGTTTGGATGAACTGCGACAACTCATGGTCGCGCGCGCCACCGACGACTTGCGGCGGGCGGCGTTCGCTCGAGTCGCACGGTGGACCGCTGAGCGGTCGGCGGCCCAGGCGGCATTGCGGACGGAGATCGCGTCGCAACCGGTCTCCGATCGCGGCTTGCCGCCATTGACGCTCATGAACGCGCTGGCTCGCGTTCTGCCCGGCGACGCGGCGGTTGTGGAGGAGTCGATCACGACGCACCAGAACGTGTTGGAGCGGTTGGGCGTGCTGAGCGACCCGACAGGCCACTTCGCGCACCGTGGCTGGGCCTTGGGATGGGGGCTCGGCTGCGCCCTGGGTGTGAAACTCGCTTGGCCCGATCGGCCGGTGATCGGACTGCTGGGCGATGGCGCCGCGATGTACGGAATCCAGGGACTGTGGACGGCCGCGCGTTATCGAATCCCCGTCACTTTCATCGTCGCCAATAATCGCGAGTACCGGATCCTGAAGGTGTGCGGGCAGGTGCTCGAGATGCCGGATATCGCCAACGGCGCGAGTCCCGGACTCGATCTCGGTCCACCGGCGATCGACTTCGTCGGTCTCGCCCGGTCGCTGGGTGTCGCTGCCCATCGCGTGGCCGACGCGGACGAACTGAGCGAGCGGATTCGCGCGAACTTGTTCGGCCCCGATCCGCTGTTGCTCGAAGTTCCATGCTTGGCCGAGTGACCCTGCGAAACCTGTTCCGCCCTCCTGACGGCTCGACGCTTCAGGCCCTTGTCGCGTTTTTTCTCGAATTGGGCTCAAGTTATTTTCGCGTTCGGCCGATAATAGCGACGCGCCCGGCACTGCGCCGGCAAAGTTTAACAGCCGCAAGGATCGCGGCGACAGGTCGCAGGAAGCGAGAAACACGATGCCAGTTACGTTTTCAATGGCTAAGGCGGCGCGAGTCGTCCTCTGCGGTTTGTCAGTGGTCGTTTTGTTGGCGGGCTGCCGGTCGGCTCCGCTCACCGGCCGCAAACAGTTCATGCTGATGACGGAAGACAAGGAAGTCGCCCTGGGAGCGACCGCGTTCCAAGAGACGGTCGCGAAAGAACCGCTCTCGAAGAACCAAGCTCAGGTCGAAATGGTTCAGCGGGTGGGCCAGCGGATCGCGGCGGTCAGCGGCCGGACCGATTACCAGTGGGAATTCAAGCTGATCGCGTCGCCGCAACAAAACGCCTTTTGCCTGCCCGGCGGCAAGGTAGCGGTCCATGAAGGCATTCTGCCGATCTGCGAATCGGAATCGGGACTGGCCGTTGTGATGTCCCACGAAATCGCGCACGCCATCGCACGGCATGGCGGCGAGCGAATTAGCCAGAGCTACGCGGTCGAGGCCGCAAAGCAAGCGATGGCCTACGCCACGCAATCGCAGGACGCGCAGCGAAAAGAGATGATCATGAAAGCCTATGGGGCCGCGTCCCAATACGGCGTGATTCTCCCCTACAGCCGAAAACACGAATCCGAAGCCGACCACATCGGGTTGATGCTCATGGCCCAGGCGGGCTACGATCCGGCCGAGGCTCCCCGATTCTGGCAGCGTTTCGGCGCGGCGACTTCCGGCCAGGCGCCGATGGAATTCTTCTCGACCCATCCAAGCGACGCGACACGCACGTCGAATCTACTTGCCTTATTGCCAGAAGCCCAAAAGCTCTACGCCGATTCGCCACAAAAGTACGGCCGCGGCGAAATGATTGTCGTCGCCGCGCCTAAGGGCGGCGACACGCCAGCCGCATCAACAGGCAGCACGCCGCTCGCCGCGCCATCGCTCGCCATCCCCTTCGGCGGCTCGGCGCTCGCCGCCCCGCCATTGCTGCCAACCACCGCTGTCGCGACCGGCGGTGCTCCAGCCCTTGCGACCGCCCCTGCCAGCGCTGTGCCGCCAACAGGCGATACGCCGGCCGTTGCGCCACCCACCATCGCTCCTGTCACGAATGTGGAATGACTCGACACTGTCACTGTCACTTCAAGCGAGAGGAAAAAGATGGAAAAGCGATCGCGGATTGCGTCGGTAGGCGCGGCGCTGGAAGAGTTCCTTGCGATGCCCGCCCCTTCGCTCGGCATCGACATCGATGGCTGTGTTGACGAGGCTCCGATCTTCTTCAAGATTCTCGCTCGCGTCTGGCCCGGCAAGGTGTTCGTGGTGTCGTTCCGCAGCGACCGCGCGAAAGCCGAGTCCGATCTTCAACATTGGGGAATTTGCTACGACGAACTGATCCTGGTTTCGAAGCTCTCCGAAAAAGCCGCGGTGATCGAGCGTGAAGGCATCTCGGTGTACTTTGATGATCAACCTGAATGCCTTCAGGATGTCGACTCGATGCGAAACGTCATGCTCGTTCGCAACGGTGGCAACTTCGATTTCGACGACCGTAAATGGATGTTCTCCGACCAGACGGGCAAAAGGGTGTAGCTAAACGCCACAACCGGGGAGTCGGCAGTCCGGCCAGTCTCGGCGTATCACGGCGATCCGGCCAGTCTCGAGCGTGATCGTCGAATCCACCACTTGAACCGCGACGGTGGCGGGATAATCATCCCAGAGTCCAGCGCCTAGGCCGCTGGGCAATCCCCTGGGAAGATTCCATGATGAAACCTGTGTCATTCATCCACTGCACGCTGCTGGTCGCGTTGTTCGCCATCCCTTCGGCACCGGCCTCCGCCACCACGCCAGTCGCCAGAGCGCCAGTCGCCGGAGCGCCAGTCGCCGGAGCGCCAGTCGCCGGAGCGCCAGTCGCCGGTGAGCCAGTCGCTGGTTTATTGGAAGCGTCTGTGACATTCGCGAAGAAGCATTGCTTGGCTTGTCACGACCAAGCGAGCGCGGAGGGGGGATTCCGTGTCGAGATGCTCGGGACCGATCTCACGGATCCTGCGATTCATAAGGTCTGGACCCGCGTGCTCGTCCGTGTTCAGAACGGCGAGATGCCGCCGCCTAAGGAATCGCCACGCCCGTCGGCAACGGAAACCGGCGCCGCGCTCGGTGCCTTGAAGACGGCATTCCAGCGGCATGCGAAGGAGCGGCATGGCGACGCCGGTCGCGCCCGGATTCGGCGTCTCAATCGTCTCGAATATGAAAACACCGTGCGCGACTTGCTGGGAATCGACGCGCCGCTGCTCGATCTGTTGCCCGCGGATGATCTGAGCGATGGCTTTAGCAACCAGGCGAATGGACTGAGCATTTCACCCGTTCATATCCAGCAATACATGGCGGCGGCCGATCGCGCGCTCGACGCGGCCAGCGTCCGGCAGACGCGTCCGGAAACGAAGACATACCGGTTCTCTTACACGCACGATGCCGAAAAGCCGTTTCACGGACACGCGCACAACAAGCTGCAATGCAACCTGCGCGGCGACGATTTGCATTTCTTCCTCGACACCCATATCGAAGTGCCGGCCTACTTGCGGCAATTCGAAACGGTGACTCGCGACACGCCCGGCCGATATCGCGTTCGCGTCACCACGGAGGCGCGGGACACGACCAACGGCGAGAATCTGATCTTCAGCGTGTGGCTGGCCGCTGGTGGAAAGCGGAAAGAATTGCTCGGTCATTTTGATGCCCGCCATCGCGAAGAAACGGTGGTCGAGTTGACTCGACCGTTTGAACGCGGCGAGACCTTGATCGTCGCGCCATGGCGGATGGCGAAGACTCGCATCGACGCGGGCTTTAGCGTCTATCTCCCCGACAAGCCCGAGAAAGTTCCCAAAGGCTGGCACGCGATCAACAACCCGAATCCGCCCATCGACACGGTCGGTCCCGCGATCCTTGTGAAACCGATCGAGATCACGGGGCCATTGCTTGATAGTTGGCCGCCAGCCGGCCATCGTCTGCTTTACGGCGACCCAACGGAACTTGTTCCAGCGACGGAGATAGCGAAGACGGCCCGCGTCCCGGATGCGATTCTCCGCCCCGTGAAGTCGGGGAGGCCCCTCAAGGACCCCGTGACGGTTCGATTGCCGTCCGAGACAACCGAGTCCACGGTTCGCGTCGCCCTCAGCCGCTTCATCGATCGCGCCTTCCGCCGCCCCGCGACCCAGGACGAGGTCGAGCATTACGCGTCGTTGGTTCGCGAGCGGCTTGCCAAAGGCGAATGTTTGGAGGTCGCCTTCAATGCCGCGCATCGCGCCGTGCTTTGCTCGCCGGAGTTTCTCTTCATCATCGAGCACGGCCCGAAGTTGACATCCCATGAGTTGGCGGCTCGGCTCTCATACTTTCTTTGGCGCACCGCGCCCGACGACCGGCTGCGCCAACTGGCGGACTCGGGCGAACTGTCGCAACCCGCCGTGTTGCGCCAGGAAACGGCTCGGCTCATCGAGTCGCCACGTTTCTCCGCGTTTGTGAACGACTTTCTCGCGCAATGGCTTAACCTGCGGGAAATGGACGCGACCACCCCGGACCGCGACCTGTTTCCCGAGTATTTCGAAGGCATCCACGATGGCCGCCAGGATGTGCTCCTGCACGCGTCGCTGCTCAGGGAAACTCGCGATTTTTTCCGCGATCTCGTCCAGCGCGACCTCGGCGCCGCGATGCTCGTTTCCGCCCGCCATGCCTTTCTCAATCAGCGGCTGGCCGAACACTACGACTTGCCGCCAGTTTCCGGCGCCGGACTCCGCCGAGTCGATTTGCCGGCCGACAGTGTCCGTGGCGGATTGCTCACCCAAGCGAGCATTCTCAAAGTCACCGCCAACGGCGCGAATACCTCGCCGGTTCTACGCGGCGCGTGGCTGCTGGAACGAATCGCCGGCACTCCGGTCCCGCCACCACCGCCGAACGCGGGCGGCATCGAGCCTGACACGCGCGGCGCGACCACGATTCGCGAGCAACTCGCCAAACACCAATCCGTCGCGTCGTGCGCCGGCTGCCATCGGCGCATCGATCCCCCGGGGTTCGCGCTCGAAGCATTCGACCCGATCGGCCGCTTCCGCGACTATTACCGGACATCCGAAACCGGCACGCCGCTCAAGGATGCTCGAGTCTTTTACGGCGGCCATTATGGCGGTGTGAAGTACCTCAAGGGCCCTCTCGTCGACACTCGCAGCGAATTGCCGGATGGGCTGCCAGTGGCGGACATCCGCGCCTACAAAGTGGCGCTGGCAGCCCGCCCCGAACTGTTGGCCCGCAACTTCGCCCGCAAGCTGGCCACGTTCGCCACGGGCACCGGCGTCGAAGCCGGCGATGAGCTCGCCATTGATGGAATCCTGAAAAACTCGCAGGCTTCCCATTTCGGCCTGCGCACGCTGATCTCCGAAGTGATTCAAAGCGAGCTGTTCACGCACAAGTGAAGTCGCACTGATTTTAGAAACGGTCTATCGCCAGATTGGATATTGTGATGAAAACATTGCC